>JAKPBM010000442.1 GCA_029778935.1 Bacillota bacterium
CCCTTTAACGAAGCCGCCGCCCTGGCCGCTAAAAAGGCCAAAGAGGAAGGGCCGGAACACGGCCACGCCCACGCAGGCGGCTGCCCGGGAAGCCGCGCCATGACGCTGCACACCGGCGGCGGATGCCCCGGCAAAATGGCCAAGGCTCTCGACCGCCCGGCCAGTGCCGCCCCCGCCCCCAAAGAGACCGTCGAAGCCGCCAGCGAGCTGCGCCAGTGGCCCGTGCAGATCCAGCTGGTGCCCGTCAACGCCCCTTACTTTGACAACGCCCACCTGCTCATCGCCGCCGACTGCACAGCCTACGCCTACAACGGCTTCCACGGCAAGTTCATGAAAAACCGCATCACGCTGATCGGCTGCCCCAAGCTGGACGAGGTGGAATATACGGAGAAGCTCACCGCCATTCTGCAATATAACAACATCAAAAGCGTGATGGTGGCCCGCATGTCCGTCCCCTGCTGCGGCGGTCTGGCCCAGGCGGCCATCCGCGCGCTGCAAAACTGCGGCAAGATGATCCCCTGGCAGGTTGCCGTCATCACCCCCGACGGGGAAATTCTGGATGACTAAATGTAGAATTCAAGGAAACAATGCAATAAAAAGGGAAAAGGAGAGATTTCGCAATGGATAAGCTGATTAAACACCTTCCCCGGGCACAGGTTTTCGCCATGGCCGACGAGGTGCAGTACCTTCCCGGCCAAATTGTTAGCAAAACCCTAAGCCAGAACAAGAGCCACAGCCTGACCCTCTTTGCCTTCGACAAGGGCGAGGAAATCAGCGCCCACAAATCCAAAGGCGACGCGATGGTCTACGCTTTGGACGGCGTCGGCCGCATCACCATCGACGACGAGGACTTCATTATAAAAGCCGGCGAAGCCATCATCATGCCGGCGGGCATTCCCCACGCCGTGTACGGCGAGGAGCGGTTTAAAATGCTGCTCATCGTCGTGTTCCCCCCGCAGGAAAGCAAGGATACGCGGGAAAACAAGGTAAAAGTGAAAGAAAAATAAGGAGGGAACCCCCATGTTCTGTTTTCAGTGCGAACAAACCGCCAAAGGCACCGGCTGCACCGGCAAAGCCGGCGTCTGCGGCAAAAAAGAAGACACCGCCTTTTTGCAGGATACCCTGACCGGCGCGCTAATCGGCCTGGCCCGGGCGGGCAACGGCCGCCTTCCCACGGCGTCGGCCCGCAAGGCCATGCTGGAAGGGCTGTTCACCACGGTGACCAACGTGGACTTTGACAACGCTTCCATCGCCGCCAAGGTAAACATGGTGCGCAACGAAACAAAAGCCCTGGCCGGCACCGACGACGTGCTCGGCCTGGAGGAAGACCTTTTCAACCTCTGGACATCTGACGACGATATCCGGTCCTTAAAGTCCCTGATTCTGCTAGGCGTGCGCGGCATGGCCGCCTACGCCTACCATGCGTATGTCCTGGGCTATGAGGACGAAACGGTCATGAACTTTTTCTCCAAAGCCCTGGCGGCCGTCGGCGGCGATGCGGCCCAGGAAGAGCTCTTGAACCTTGTCATGGAGCTGGGCCATGTGAACCTTGCCTGCATGGCGCTTCTGGATAAGGCCAACACGGAGACCTTCGGCAATCCCGTGCCCACCACGGTGCCCCTTACTATCGAGAAAGGCCCGTTCATCGTCGTATCCGGCCACGACCTGCTCGACCTGTACCACCTGCTGGAGCAGACCAAGGACAAAGGCGTCAACATCTACACCCACGGCGAAATGCTGCCCGCCCACGCCTATCCGAAACTCAAGGCCTATCCCCACCTGAAGGGCAACTTCGGTACCGCCTGGCAAAACCAGCAGAAGGAGTTTGCCAACGTCCCCGGCGCCTTCCTGTTCACGACCAACTGCCTGATGCCCGTGAAGGACAACTACGCCGACCGGGTGTATACCACCAACGTCGTATCCTTCCCCGGCCTGATACATATCAAAGGCGACGGGGCGGAAAAGGACTTTACGCCGGTCATTGAGAAGGCTTTAGAGCTGGGCGGCTATCCCGAAGACCACCCCATGACGGGCATTAACGGCGGCACGACGGTCACCACCGGCTTTGGCCGCGAGACCGTGCTTTCCAACGCCGGCGCCATCGTGGAAGCCGTCAAATCCGGTGCCATCCGCCACTTCTTCCTGGTGGGCGGCTGCGACGGCGCCAAGCCCGGCCGCAACTACTACACCGAGTTTGTGCAGAAATCGCCGAAAGACACCCTGATTCTGACCCTTGCCTGCGGCAAATACCGCTTTAACGACCTGGACATCGGACATATCGGCCCCTTCCCCAGGATTTTGGACATGGGCCAATGCAACGACGCGTATGGCGCCATCATGGTGGCTTTAGCGCTGGCGGAAGCCTTCGGCTGCGGCGTCAACGACCTGCCGCTGACGCTGGTTTTGTCCTGGTACGAGCAGAAGGCCGTCTGCATCCTGCTCACACTGCTGGCGCTGGGAATCAAGAATATCCTGCTCGGCCCCAGCCTGCCGGCTTTTGTGTCGCCCAACGTGCTGAAGCTGCTGGTGGAGCAGTTCGGCATCTCCCCCATCACCACGCCGGAGGAAGACCAAAAGCGCATTCTCGGATAAAAAAAGGCCCCGCCGATCTCTCGGCGGGGTTTGGGAGATGGGGAATCTCCGTAGAAGGAGAAAAGCATGGAATATTGCAGCGTGTGCCGCCATATGTGTCTTCAGCATATCCCGCAGACGGATGGCGGCGTCATCCGCCATCCGTCTGCAAATTCCCGGTGCGACGAACCGAAAAGTCAAGTTCTGCGGTTCTGCCCGGCTTTTGCTAGCTTTGCTTCAGAAATTCGTCCAGCTGAGCCTGCACGGTCTGGGCCGCCGATTCCGCCGCGGCGATAGGCGATTTTTCGCCGTTAATGACCGGTGTAATCACCTGCGTGTTCAGGGTCGCTCGGATTTCGGAATTCAGCCGGTTTACGTTGAGAATCGGATTGGGATAAATGTAGTTCAGCAGCATCTCCATGGATTCTTCATCGCGGAAACGGCCGTCGTTCCAGC
>JAKPBM010000453.1 GCA_029778935.1 Bacillota bacterium
GCGGCCCATCATGCGCTCCATGCCGTACAGAGCGCCCAGCATATGGGAGCGGTTGATCATGCGGCTGCCGCCGACGCCTACTAAGATGTTCTTCGTGTAGTTTGCCATGCCGACGACTTCGTGGGGCACCACCTGGCCGAGGGAAACGATAACATCGTAGCCGCCCTCCAGCAGCGCCTTGTTAATCTCCACGTCGATAGGTTCATCCATGATGCCTTCCGACACTTCCTTGACAAACTCGCCCGGTACTTCGCCGATTTTTACTACGTCTTCGCGCCAGTTGTGGACAAGGAAGCATTCGTCGGGGATGCTGTCGAAGAACATGTCCCGTTCCTGCTTGGTCATAGGCTCATGGGTGCCCAAGGCGGGCATCAGGTGCACCGTGCAGAAATCTTTGAGCCGGTGATAGAGCTTGCTGGCCAGTACGCCTCCGAAAGAGTGCAGCCGGGTGATATCCGGCGGGAGAAGCAGCACCTTTTTGGGCGGGGCAGGCAAGTCGGCTAGAAACTTATCGACCGCGGCGGAAATCTCCGCGTCGGACAGGCCTTCCGGCCCGTTGGCGTAATAGAAGCGGCTTTCCATTTATCGGCCCTCCGTGATGCTTTTCAGATAGGAAACGGCCATTTCGATGTCCGCCACTGGATTGGGGCCGACTTCGCGTTCGACCGTTAAGAAGCTGGTGTATCCGATTTCTTCCAGCGCTTTGACCCAGGCGGGCAGGTCCACGTTACCCTGGCCCAGGGGGAGTTCGGCGAAATACTCTTCCAGGCGGAGGTCTTCAATGCCGCCTTCGGCGAAGTAGTTGTAGATGACGGCGGGGTCCGTCTGCTTTTTCATGACGCCGTCTTTTGCGTGGGTGTGCACGATTTTACCCGCCAGGGTATGTACGCCTTTCACCGGGTCGGAGCCGGTCACCATGACGAGGTTGGCCGGGTCGTAGTTGACGCCGACGCCCTTGGTGCCGATGTAGTTCAAAAACTCGTTTAAAACTTCCGGCGTTTCCGGGCCGGTCTCGATAGCGAATACGCCGCCGACGGATTCGGCAAACTCGCCCAACGCGCGGCAGGCTTCCGCCATGACTTCATACTTTTCATTGCGCACCGAGGGGATAACGCCGATGTGGGTGGTTACCACGCGGGTTTCCATCTGCAAAGCCAGCTCCATAATGCGCTTGGACGTTTCAATGCGGGCCGGGTTGTCCTTCGCAATAGAAAAACCATGACCGCCCAAATCACCGCAGATGGCGGAGACAGAAAGCCCTTTTGCCTTGATCTTGGCAAGTGCTTCCGAACGGGCGGTCACCGATAAATCCATAGGCGAAAACAGCGGGCCGTACGCGGAGATTTGCAGTCCGTCGGCGCCGATTTTTGCAGCCACTTCCAGGCTCTCGTCAAAGGGAAGGCGAAAACTGTCCTGCATCACACCGATAGGAAAGCGTTTCATGAGTCAACCCCCAAAGAGGCAGCCGCATTGCGCGCAGCCGCCTAATGTAATCGAGTTTTCTATAGAATAAATTATAGTAGATTGACATTTTACTGTCAACCTTTGCGCATCTTTTCGACAAAATGGATACATCCGGCAGCGGAATCGCATTGGAATAAGTGAAAAAAGCCGAGAATGCGGATGATATATCCGTTTGATTTGCCGGAGTCGGATGCTTAACGTATGCAATGCGCAAAACGCAGGTCTCGGGAATGCGATGCGTAAGATTTCGTTCTATATCAGCGTGACAAGTGAATTTAGCTTAGTGATAACCAGGGGCCGATGTCTATGTGCAAAGCGCGAATATGCGGATTTTGTTGTTAAAATAGTATTCTGCGTAAATGTTATGGGGCATAACTGCGCCGATAAGATGAAGGAGCAAAGCGAGGGGCAAATTATTGCAGCACATGGCCGCACGGTGACTGACAGGCAGAATCTCGAATAATGCGCGAATCCAAAACACATTCAACAAAATAAAAATTTTGTTGAATAGAGAATAGCATCATCAAGCCGCATATATGCGCCCGAAAATATCGGCTTGAGTAATACACCCAGCATATATGTCCTGATTATATTGCTTTAAGTAAGAGACCGATATTCCGCGCCGCCCAGGCCTGCCGGGCCGCCATAGCGATTTTACAGAACTGTCCTAGAAGCCCGTCTTGTCTTTGTAGCTGCATAACCTTTGATTCTTGCATCACAACTTTGACT
>JAKPBM010000003.1 GCA_029778935.1 Bacillota bacterium
CCACCCCCGCCATCGGGCGGAAAATCAGCGCCAAGAAAATTCTCCGGTTTGTGTTTTTGGTTTCGGGCTTTTTGTGCTTGTTTATCGACTGGTTCACCGGACACTTCCACGGCTGGTCGGTGATTGCCTGCATCGGCCTGTTTTTGAGCTGGGCCGTCTGCGTCAAGCCCATTTTCGACCGGCGGCCTCTGGGGATATACATTCTCTACGGCGTGCTGTTAATTAGCGCGTTTCTGTTCGTCATCGACTGGCGCACGGGGTATCTGGGCTGGTCCCTGTCCTATGTGGGGCCGGCGGCGGTGGCCGGCGGCATCACCGTACTGATGTTTTCGGCGTTAATCCGCAAAGTCCGCTGGAACGAAATCGGCGTATACATCATCACCCTGGCCATTTTAAACGTCGTACTGCTGATTCTGGGCCTTTTGGATTTGCACCCCTATAACGGGCTGTGCGTTATCGTGGCCGCCTATTCGCTTTTGTGCCTGTTCGCGCTGCGATACTTCCTGAACCGGTATTTAAAGGCGGAGCTGAACCGCCGCCTGCATCTGTAGAGTGCGCCCTTGCGCTTTTTTGACAGCAAAACCGCATGTAAAATCAAAACCCCGGTCATATGGCCGGGGTTTTTGCGTTAGTTCATTTTTCTTAGGCCGTCGGCAATCGCCTTTGCCATTTCGGGCAAGGGCACCTGCTTTGCCACGGCGCCGATCTCATAAGCGATCTTCGGCATGCCGTAGACCACCGAGGAGCTTTCGTCCTGGCCCAATGTGTAGGCCCCCTGGTTCCGCATGGCCAGCAGGCCCGACGCCCCGTCGCGGCCCATCCCCGTGAGGATGACGCCGACGGCGTTTCTTCCGCATTGCTGGGCGATGGAGGAAAACAGCACGTCCACGGAGGGGCAGTGGCCGTTTACTTTCGGCCCGTCGCTTAGTTCGACTTTGTACCTTCTGCCTGCCTTGATCACCCGCATGTGCTTGTTGCCGGGGGCGATGAGCACCGTGCCCGGCTCCACCGGGTCTCCGTTCTCCGCTTCCTTGACGCGGAAGTGGGTCTGGTCGTTCAAACGCTGGGCAAAGAGGCCGGAAAAGACCGGCGGGATATGCTGCACAATCACAATACCGGGAATGGAATCGGGCAGGTCCTGCAGCAGGCGGTAAATCGCCTCCGTGCCGCCGGTGGAAGCGCCGATGCCGATGATGCGGTCGGGCTGGACGGGTATTGCGTTGTCGCCCGCCTTCCGCATCCCCGGCAGCAGCGGCGCGACTTTTGCCCGGGAAGCGATTTTCACCTTTTCGATCAGTTCGTTTATGACCGATGAGACGTTTTGGGGCGACCGCTCGTCCGGCTTGCCCACAAAGTCCACCGCGCCGGCGGACAGCGCGTCGAACACCACGTGGGACAGGCCGCTGACCGCAATTACCGGCACGGGGTACATGGTCATCAGCCGCCGGATGAACTCGATGCCGTTCATCTTCGGCATTTCAATGTCGCAGGTCACCACGTCCGGCCGGGTGGCCAGGATGATGTCCTTGGCTTCAAACGCGTCGGCCGCCTTGCCCACTATTTCGATCATCGGGTCCGTCTCCAGGCCCCGCGCGATGATTTCGCGGAACAGCATGGAGTCGTCCACCACACAAACCCGTATCTTCCTGTTCACACAGACACCCCTCAGGCTACACCCGCTGGTACACGGCCGGCATTATGTACCGGTATCGCGTCTTGTTCTTCAAAAGCGTTTCGGAATGGCCGATAAAGAGGTACCCTCCGGGTTCGGTACAGTCGTACAGCTTTTCCACCAGTTCGTATTTGGTCTTTTCGTCGAAGTAGATCATCACGTTGCGGCAGAATATCACATGGAATTTGCGCCGGAAGGGGAAATTCCGTTCGATCAGGTTGAACTTGCGGTAAATCACCTGGTTCCGGATGGAATCGATGACGCGGAACTCGTTCTCACCGACTCTTTCAAA
>JAKPBM010000025.1 GCA_029778935.1 Bacillota bacterium
AAGAAACTGCAAGAAACGGAGGGGGACAAATGACGGCCATTGAGACCAAAGGCCTGACCAAACGCTACAAAACGAAAACCGCCGTCACCGGGCTGGACCTGACCGTAAAGCAAGGCGAGCTTTTCGCCCTGCTCGGGGTCAACGGCGCGGGAAAAACCACCACCATCAAAATGCTTTCCTGCCTGGTGAAGCCCACGGAAGGCGACGCACAGATACTGGGTCACAGCGTGACCAGGGAGCCATTCAAAGTGAAGGAACTCATTAATGTTTCCCCCCAGGAAACGGCCATCGCGCCCAACCTGACCGTGCGGGAAAACCTTGCCTTTATTGCCGGCATCTACGGCCATGACAGCCAAACGGCGAAACGGAAAGCCGACGAAACGATCGCCGCGTTCGGCCTGGAAAGCATCGCCAAAGACCGGGCCAAAACCTTGTCCGGCGGGTGGCAGCGAAGGGTAAGTATTGCCATGGCGCTGATTTCCGAGCCGCAGCTTCTGTTTTTAGACGAGCCGACGCTGGGCCTGGACGTGCTGGCCCGGCGGGAGCTGTGGGCATTGGTGCAGAAGCTTAAAGGCCGTATGACGATAGTACTTACCACCCACTATCTGGAAGAGGCCGTGGCTTTGTCCGACCGCATCGGCATAATGGCCGGCGGAAGGCTCACCGCGGCGGGCACGGCGGAGGAGCTGATAGCCCGGACGGGTGCTGTCAACTTTGAAGACGCCTTTGTGGCGCTGGCCGGGGAAGGAGGCGTTGCCGTATGAAAACAGCGGCCTTTGCCCTGCGGAACACAAAAGAAATCCTGCGGGACAAGCTGAACATCGCCTTCGGTTTGGGCTTTCCCCTGATTTTGCTGCTGATGCTGACGGCGATACAGGCCAACGTCCCCGTGGAGCTGTTTGTCATCGACCAGCTGGCCCCCGGTATTGCCGTGTTCGGGCTGTCGTTTATTTCCCTGTTTTCCGGGGTGCTCATCGCCAAGGACAGAACGTCGTCTTTGATGCTGCGGCTGTTTACCTCGCCCATGACGGCGGCCAACTTCATTCTGGGGTATACCCTTCCCCTGCTGCCCGTGGCGGTGCTGCAGGTGATTGTGTGCTACGCGGCGTCGGCGGCGCTGGGGCTGGCGGTTTCGGCGCGTCTGCTGCTGGCGGTGGCGGTGGCGATTCCGGCGGCGGTGCTGTTTATTGCGCTGGGGTTGCTGTGCGGCAGCCTGCTGACCGATAAGCAGGTGGGCGGCGTGTGCGGCGCGCTGCTGACGAATGTCTCCGCCTGGCTTTCGGGCACGTGGTTTGACCTGTCTCTGGTGGGAGGGTCGTTCAAGAAGGTGGCGGACCTGCTTCCCTTTTCCCACGCGGTGGAGTGCGGCCGGGCGGTTCTGGCCGGCAATTACGGCGGCATTTGGCCCCATATGGCCTGGGTGGCCGCCTACGCGGCGGTGCTGCTGGCGGTGGCTATCTGGGTGTTTACGGGCAAAATGCGCGGAGACAAATAGGAGAAAACATGTTTTTTGACACGGAAGATTTGAAAACCGAAGAAATATTCCTCCGCCTGGCTAAAACCACGGAGGCCCGGCCGGAAAAGCGGTGGCTGCCCGCCTATCACTTTGACATCTGCCTGCCTGACGGCACCAAAGTAGGCATGTGCGACCTTCGCATCGGCCACAACGATAAAACCTACATAGGAGGCAACATCGGTTATCTCGTCTACGAGCCGTTCCGGGGCCATCGGTACGCCGCCAAAGCC
>JAKPBM010000026.1 GCA_029778935.1 Bacillota bacterium
GTCCGGCTGGCGCAGGTTTACGCCGCCGCCGTCAGCCGCAACGACCGCTATACTTTGCGCCTGCTTTCCTCCAACGCGGCGAAAGTCCCCCTGTATTACCCGCTGGAAGCCAGCGGTTTCCGGCTCAATAAGCTGGAGGAAACGGACAAACGGCTGGTGTATGCGCTGGATTTCAGCGGCTATGCGTCCACGGGGCATATCGCGTTTTTGCCGTCGAACCTGCGGCAGGCGCGGCTGATTCTTACGAAAACGGCCGCCGGCTGGAAAGTGGATCTGGAATAGGAGGATTTTCTTGAAAGAACGCTACGAAGACCTGATTGCCGCGGCCAAAGAGGCCATGGAAAAAGCCTACGCGCCCTATTCCAACTTTAAAGTAGGCACGGCGCTGCGCACATCCTCGGGCCGGATCTTCACCGGCTGCAACGTGGAGAACGCTTCCTACGGCGCCACCGTCTGCGCCGAGCGCACGGCGGTGGTCAAGGCCATCTCCGAAGGGGAGCACGACTTCGAAGCCATCGCCGTAGTAAGCAGCAGCGGCAGAATCACGCCCCCCTGCGGCCTTTGCCGGCAGGTTTTGGCCGAGTTTTCGGAGGACATGGCTGTTGTTCTGGCCGCGGAAAACGGCGACGCCAAAGTCTACCCCCTGTACGCCCTTTTCCCCGAAGCAAAACTCCCTTTAGACACCGAAAAGTAACAGCGTGACAAAACGGTAACAGCCCCCGGAAGGTCGCCGGGGGCTGTTTTGCTGTCATTTTGAGTAGGATTTAGGGAGAATATGGAAATATATTATATCCGCCGGTTAAAATGGTTACACTTATAATGGACATTGTGCACAAAATTGCCATGGGGAATTCAGCCATGTTCACGAAAATATAGTAACAAACCCCGGAAATGGTTGACAAAACGGTAACAGGCCATTATACTAACACCAACGATTGTAACTGGTTTGTAATCAAGGTGAAAATTCGATTACTAATCAAGACCAGTTGCGGTGGGAGGATATTATGGCACGGGGAAGAAAACGATTACTGACCGCCTTCCTGCTGTTGGCGCTGACCGTCCTAATGGGCGTCAGTGCGTTTGCCTCCTATGTGGGTATCGGCGTGGTCACGGGCAGCACCGTCAACGTAAGAGTCGCTCCCTCTCTCTCTGCCACGCGCATAACGCAGCTTACGAAAGGAACCGAAGTGCTGATTCTGGGCCAGGAAGATCAATGGTATCAGATCAGTATCAACGGGGAAATCGGATATATGTCCGCCGAGTATGTGAAGAAGCTGGCGGACAAAACGGGGGACTACGGCTACGGCATCACGGTCGTCGACACGCCTTTGTATTCCGACCCGGATGAAGAGACAGATCCCGTCTACTCCCTGCCCAAGGGCACGGGCGTGAAGATTCAGGGCACCCGAATCGGCTGGTATTACGTCCAGTACGGTGAGAAAAAGGGCTATCTGCCCGCGGAAAACCTGATGCCCGCCAAGCCCACGGCGGAAATGATCGCCACCTATGCCGCCCATTCGCCGGGCATGGTCGTGGTGGAAACGGCGAAGAAGTATCTGGGCGTCCGCTACGTTTACGGCGGTTCCACGCCGAAGGGCTTCGACTGCTCCGGTCTGGTGCAGTACGTGTTCAAGGAAAGCCTGAACTATACCTTTTCCAGCCGCACGCAGCTGTATAAGGACGGCGTTAAGATTTCCAAGGCCCAGCTGCAGCCCGGTGATTTAGTGACCTTTGCCACCAACGGCCGCGGCCGGATTTCCCACGTCGGCATTTACATCGGCGACGGGCAGTTTATCCACGCCCCCCGGCCGGGCACCCGCGTCCGCATCGACAGTCTGGAAACGGGCTATTACAAATCGACTTACCATTCGGCTTACCGTATCATCAATGTGGAATAATTGTAGGATCAATGCCTGCACCCCTTTTTCCGGCGCCTGTCAAACCGACAGGCGCCGCTTTTTGTCCGGGAAAAAGGGGTGCGTTTGTCTTTATTCGGTTGTTATGGCGGGCTGGGGCGCCGCGGCGGCTTCGGGAACGGCGGTTTTCTGCTTATACTCTTTCAGGCCGCGGTTTATCAGCCGGATGACAAACACCCAGCCGACCACGCTCAGGCCGATAAGGTAGCAGCAGGTCGTCCAGGTCCTTTTTGTCGTGCTTTTTGAACACGTCGGCAAACAGCTGGGGGAAGGTGATGGCCGGCTCGCCGGTGTCGCCGGTGACGGTTTCCAGCACTTTCTGCACGTAGCTTCGCTGGGGCTTTGGCGGGGAGAAGGAGGCGGTCTGCGACGGGGATCCCTGCGGTGGGTTCGGGGGCGCGACGGCTGTGCCACAGATGGCACAGAACTTTGCCTGGTCAGGCAACTTTTGGCCGCACTGATAGCAGAACATGTACTTTTTCAACTCCTGTCCGCAGGCCAAAAAACGGGGGAAACCAACGGCTTTGCGTCGAATTTTGGCGGCTTTCTACCT
>JAKPBM010000036.1 GCA_029778935.1 Bacillota bacterium
TTTAATTGCCATTCGTAGTCACTCCTCTCTACCGCTTCCGGTTACATCAAGCTGTCGAAGAACTCGATGGTCTTGGAGTCCTCGGTAATCTGCACGATGGCCTTTTTCCAGGCCGGCGTCGTGCCTTCGGGGCGGCCGTAGGACAGGCGCTTCTTCTTGCCGCGCACGTTCATGGTGTTGACTTTTTCCACCTTGACGCCAAACAGGGCTTCGACGGCCGCGGCGATCTCATGCTTGTTGGCCCGCTTATCCACGGCGAAGGTGTACTTCCGATTGGCGGCGTTCGCCATGGAGCGCTCGGTCACAATCGGACGGATAATGACATCATGGAGAGATTTCATTACGCAAATACCTCCTCAATCGCCGCAAGCGAAGCTTTGTCAACGATCAGATTGTCGTACTTCAAAAGATCGTATACGTTCAGCGTCGCGGCCATGGTGGTCTTGACGCCGGGGATGTTGCGGCCGCTCAGATAGGTGTTCTTGTCGGCATTCGCCGTCACGACCAGCGCCTTGCCGTTTACTTTCACGGCGTCGAGGAACTTGACAAAGTCCTTCGTTTTGGGCGCGTTAAACTGGATGCTGTCGATAACGGTGAGCTGGTTCTCCAAAACCTTGGAGGAAAGCGCGCTGTAGAGAGCGAGGCGCTTTACTTTCTTGTTCAGGGTGTAGCGGTAGCTTCTGGGCTTGGGGCCTAACGCAATACCGCCGTGGGTCCACTGGGGCGCCCGGATGGAGCCCTGACGGGCGCGGCCGGTGCCCTTCTGGCGCCAGGGATTCATGCCGCCGCCGCGGACTTCCGCGCGGGTCAGCGTGGACTGGGTGCCCTGTCTCTGGTTGGCCAGGTAGTTCTTGACCACTTCATGCATAACGACCGTGTTGGGCTCGACGCCAAAAATGGCTTCGTTCAGCTCAATTTCGCCGACTTCGTTGCCGGCCATATCAAAAACCTTAGATTTCAGCATGTGTTGTCCTCCTCTCTTCCGGCTTACCGCGCCTTCGTCGTGTTCTTGAGGAACACAATGCCGCCCTTGGGGCCGGGAACGGCGCCGCGCACCGCAATGAGATTCTTTTCCGCGTCGACCTTGACGACGTCCAGGTTGGCGACCGTCACGCGTTCAACGCCCAGATGGCCGGGCAGTTTCTTGCCGGGCAACACGCGGCCGGGCGTGGTGTTGGCGCCCATGGAACCAGGGGTGCGATGGACGGGGCCGCCGCCGTGGGACATACGCTGTCTGGCCTGACCCCAGCGCTTGATAACGCCGGCGTAGCCTTTACCTTTGCTCGTGCCGGTGACGTCCACTCTGTCGCCCTCGGCGAAAATGTCGGCCTTCAAAACGTCGCCGACGTTGTATTCTTCCGCGTTTTCCAAGCGGAACTCGCGCAGGATGCGCTTGGGAGCCACGCCGGACTTGGCAAAATGGCCGCGTTCGGGCTTGTTGAGCTTCCGCTCGGCCAGATCTTCAAAACCCAGCTGCACAGCCGAGTAGCCGTCTTTTTCGGCCGTCTTCTTCTGCACGACGACGCACGGTCCGGCTTCAATGACCGTTACGGGAATGACCTTGCCCTTTTCGTCAAAAATCTGCGTCATTCCGACTTTCTTTCCGATGATCGCTTTTTTCATCTGTTTTCCTTCCTTCTTTATAGGTTATTGGTTGACGCATTTCGCGCCAACATGACCTGCCGGACAAAAACGAAATCGTCCCCCGGCGGGAAACTTACCTTACTTACAGCTTGATTTCAATCTCGACGCCGGAAGGCATCTCGAGCGACATCATGGCTTCGATGGTCTTCTGCGTCGGCTTCAGAACGTCAATCAGACGCTTGTGCGTTCTGCGTTCAAACTGCTCGCGGCTGTCCTTGTGGACGTGAACGGAACGGAGAATGGTGATAACTTCCTTCTTGGTGGGAAGGGGGATGGGGCCCGAAACC
>JAKPBM010000452.1 GCA_029778935.1 Bacillota bacterium
CCCGGGCCCGGCGCAGAAGATAGAGAAAGTCGGCCCTCTCTTCCTCCCTCCACTCTTTGGGAATCACCTTCTCCATGCCGCACAAAGCCTCTCGGGAAACGCCCAGGACGGCCGCCAGCCTCGTCCAGGTGTTGTACCTGCCCGGCTCCTCGTCCTGCCAGAACCTGGCCAGGGCCCTTTTGGCCTGCCGGTACGACATCCGCAAAGTTTCCATAATCCTGCTCCTTTCTGAAAATGGGTATGAAAAAAGGGAAGGCGCGTTTACGCGTCTTCCCGTTGGCCCCGCGGGGCCTTTTTTGATGGTCCTATTATACCACAGATTTGAAAATTTTGTGATGCGCCCTGGTGCGGTTTGGTTTCCGGAACGTCGCGGCTTTGTTGCCCCGCCGTTTCAGGAGCTTAGCGCCAGAATCACCAGGCCTCCCACAATCAGCACGAAAACAAACATCGCAATCCCGCCTACGCGGTACGCCACCAGCGCCCGGTCCGACGGCTCGGCATTTTTATACAGCCAGCCGGCACTTACAAACCAGGCCTTTTCCGGCCAGACGGCGCAAGCAAAGTTCCACGCCAGCAAAAGCACATACACGACGAGCAGAATATCCCGCAAAGTAGTCTCTCTCTTTTGCGGCCGAACCTGTTCAGGCAACCGCTCTGCTTCCTTTTGCTGCACCACGTAATGCAGAATCTCTCCGGACAAATACCTGGCGGCCTGATAGTCTTCGCTCCAGCTGCTGCTCATATGCGGATGTCGCCTCTCCTGTACACATCAAAATGGTAATACGACCCGTCGGGATAATGAAACCGCAGTTGATACCCGATGCTTCCCCAGGGGTCCAGGTCATACCGGTAGGAGTGCGTCCCGTCTGAAATCGTCTGTTTCCGCGGGTTCACCGTAAACACCCTTCCCCCCGCTTCCACCGTATACGGCCGCAGCTCTTTTGCAGAAAGCAGCGCCAGCAGCACCAACCCCGCCAGCACCATCGCACCGGCCAGACAGAGCAGCCAAATCCGTTTCTTCATACCTGCCGCCTTCCAAATCCCTTACAGCGCCGTCACCGCCGCAATCACGACCAGTCCCGCGCCCACAATGCGGTAAGCCCACACTGCCGCTTCCGACGGCTCGGCGTCCTTATACTTCCAGCCGCCTTTGAGATACCATACAGACCGCGGCGCCGCTGCGCACCAAACCCCCAGCCCCGCCAGCAGCACCGCCAAACCGAGATAGGACGATTTCCCCTTCTCCGTTAAAACGCTTTCCTCCAAAGCTTCCCGCAAGACCGTGCCGGATGCAAAGCGGCCGGCGTCATAGTTTTCGCTCCATCCGCCCGTGCCGTCCGTCTTTCCCTGGGAGTAGAAGTACGTTGCCCCGTTCGGATATGTAATCTCCAGCGAATACCCGTCTGTTGTCCGTGTCAATTCATACCGGTATATGTAGTTCCCTTCCCGTATGGTCTGGCTGCCGGTATCCACCGTATACCGCTTTCCGCCTTTCTCCACCATATACGTCTGCGTCCGCTGCCCGCATCCCGCCAGCAGCAGCCCCATAACCAGCAGCAGCCCAATCAGCTTCTTCATTTTCAACCCCCTCTTTGTTTGAAATCGCTAATTCATTATAACATATTCTACACATTTTACAAACGATTTACAAACGAAAGAGGAAGACGCCAAACCGTCTTCCTCCGCCGTTGCCTCTTATAATATGTCTATGTACCTACGCTTAGCTTTTGAACAGCTTTTCGCTCAATACGGTTGCTTCCAAAATTCCAATCAAGTCTTGCCCCGCAGGGAATATCACATCCGGAAGGTTAGCGCTTATATCCTCGCTTTCCCTCGGCTTAAGCCACTCAAACACGGCGCCGTTGGGATAACGAATTTTTACCCAAATCCCCTGCGAAGATCTCGAAATGTCAAAAATAAACGTATTTTTACTTTCATCCGTTATCATTCCGGCCGATGCGTCTACAACGTACTCTTTGCCTTCCCATATAACAATATGAGTAGTTTTCTGATGAAGGTTTAGCTGGGAAAGCAACACGAAAAACACTATCATTGCAGCAATGAGACTTAACTTCCTAAGTTCCTTACTCATAATAATTCCTCCTATAATTTCGTTAATGTTCGTATTATATTTAGGCGGGGACGTTTTGTTAAATAGACTTTCAAAAAAAAAAGAAGGCGCTCCACGCGCCTTCCCCGTAACGTATGCTGCGCCAAATGCCCCTAGAATCCAATGATAAACGCCAAGGCAATGGCGATGAAAATCACTCCCATTACGCGGTTGACAATCAGCACCAGCTTCGACGGCTCGGCGCCTTTGAACTTCCAGCCGGTTTCCAGATACCAGCCGGCTTTCGGGTACGCAGCAAACAGAATCCCCACCCCCAGCGCCAAAATCTTCCAAATGGCGAAGAACGTGTTTACGGTCTTGAACATCGTTTCCATCCTTTCATTTTCTTTCTATTTCTCCCGCTGCCAAACGGCGGCGGTTACTTTGTCTGCCTTTCCGCGGGGCGCATCTTTGCCGGCAGGGCGCAAGCGGCAGGGCTTATCGGGCACATTCTGCTCCCCGTATGTACATATCTCACCCCGTCAGGTGCCCAAACGGCCCACCCTTTTCCCGCTTTACCGCCGTGCCCAGGCTTTTTAGCAGCATTGGTTTCCGTAATTATAGCATATTTTTTATTTTCTGCAAGTATCTTCCCGCCCCAGGCCCCGCCCTTCCGCCAAAGACTGCCCCAGCCGCATCCGATTTTACCCCCACCCCGCCCCATTCCTGC
>JAKPBM010000042.1 GCA_029778935.1 Bacillota bacterium
ACCATATCGACGAAAACACCATCATCGGCCTTTGGAAGCAGGGCACCGTCGGCCGCAGCGACGACGGCGGCGAAACCTGGACCATCAAAAGCGAGCCTACGTTCGTCACCTCCGGCGCCAAAAGCTGGGGCCAGAAGACGAGCGACGGCCGCTACGCCATCGCCTACATCAACAGCCTGGCCAGCGAGCACAGGTACCCCCTGGTGGTCGTCACGTCCGACGACGGCGTGGCCTTTGACGACATGTGCGTTGCCTGCGGCGAGGTGCCGCCCCGCCGGTACGAAGGTACATACAAGGACTTCGGCCCCCAGTACATCCGCGGCATCTGCGAAGGCCACGAGGAGTACCCCGAAGGCGCCATGTGGCTTTGCCACAGCATGAACAAGGAAGACATCTTCGTCACCCGCGTGCCCGTGCCCATCCGCCGGGCAGAGGACAAACATATCGACGACAACTTCGCCGAAAGCGTCGGCACCTACGTCAAAAACTGGAACGTATACAGCCCCGTCTGGGCGCCCGTCCGCGCCGTCCGCCTGCACGACGGCACGGCCTGCCTGCGCATTGCCGACAAGGACCCCTGCGACTACGCCCGGGCTATGCGCGTTTTCCCCTCAGAGCAGAAGGCGGAGGTTTCGTTCCGCTTTATGGCGGGCGGCTGGTACGACGACCCGCTGGAAGTGGAGCTGGCCGACGAAACGGGCATTGTCGCCTGCCGGGTCTGCATACAAGAGGGCAAAGTGTTCGTCCGCCACGGCTCCAACTCGGATATGGCGTTCCAACTGCCCAAGGCCCTGGGCTGGCACACGCTCACCATCCGGGTGGACTGCTATCTTAACCACTACCACGTCTATCTCGACGGGGAAAAATTTGAGCCCGACGGCTTCCCCCGCCTTGTACAGAAGGTGAACCGGGTCGAAAGGCTCATTTTCCGCACCAAACCGGCCAGAACCCAGCCGACTAACGAAATCTACCCCCATACGCCCGACCTGCCGAACAGCGACACGCCGGCGGAGGAACGGGTGTATTACGTCACCGACGTAAAAACAAGACCAATCGAACAGCTATAATTTGCAGAAAGGCCGGTGCTGCTTTAGCACCGGCTTTCCTGATGGGAGGACACAATGCGCCTTTTATTTGCATTGGACAAAAAAGACTACGATATCTGCGGCACCGTTTTTTCCCGTCCCTCCGCCCGCGGCATTATGATCCGCCAGGGGAAGTTGGCCATGGTACACGCCCGCAAGTTTAACTACTATAAATTCCCGGGCGGCGGGATTGAGCCGGGCGAGTGCCACGAGGACGCTTTGATTCGGGAGGCAAGGGAGGAAGCGGGGCTTCGGGTTCTTCCCGAAACCATAGAGCCCTACGGCTATGTGCACCGCGTGCAGAAGGGCAAACTGGCGGACATTTTCGTGCAGGACAACTTCTACTATTTCTGCCAGGCGGAGGATACAGAACAGCAAAGCCTATGCGATTCCGAAGCGGAGGAAGAATTTACGCTGGCCTATGTGGACCCGAAAGAAGCCATCCGCGTAAATCAAGAGGAAGACCACGGCCCCGCGGATCCTGTCATCATTGAGCGGGAGACAAAAGTGCTCGAACTGCTGCTTGCGGAGGGGTATTTCGGGTAAAGCGCCGGTCGGGAAGCGGCGGGCATGTTACGCGGGAAGGATGAGTATGAAGTTCTCGGAGCCATGGATGTTTCTC
>JAKPBM010000051.1 GCA_029778935.1 Bacillota bacterium
CCGGCCAGCAAAGGAGAGGGCGTACTTTGCTTCGGGAAGGGTTATGCCCATGGAAAGCACCCTGGCAAGGCCCTGCGCGGCGGAAGCCGTGCCGGCAAAAAAGGGGGACGCTTTATAGATTCCCCCGTGAAAGGCCGGGTATACGCCGGGAAAGAAAGTTGCCGCGTCCCGAAGGGCTTTCGCCGGCGGAAACGCCGGAGCGGAAAGAAGCCGTGCGTTCGGCCCGCCGCAAATATAGGGCAGTTCGCTTTCTTCCAACAGGGCATGGGCGCTTTCCGGATAGGATATGGAAGCGGGCGTGCCCGCCAGTTCAGGGTCAAAGGTAAGAAGGTCGGAAAAATTCATGAAAATCAGCCTCTTTTGCAAAGTTACCAGCCTTGATTATAACACCGGGGCGCAGAGATTACAAGCAACGGGCCGTTTTGGCATAATTTTGCCCGTACGCGCCACAATAAAGAAAACGGCGTAGGAGGGAATCCTTGAAAAAGAAGGGACTGTATCTGGCCACCGGCCTGGCCACCGGGCTGGTAAACGGCTTATTGGGCGCGGGCGGGGGCATGGTGCTGGTGCCTCTGCTCACTTGGGCGGCAAAGCTGGACAAGCACAAGGCGCTGGCCACGTCCGTGGCCATCATCGCGCCGCTCTGCATCGTTTCGGCGGCGGTGTATTTTATAAAGGGCAACAGCTTTCCCGAAAACGTGCTTTGGTATATTTTGGGCGGGCTTGCCGGCGGAACGGTGGCGGGGCTGTATCTGAAAAAGGTGCCGTCTGTCTGGCTGTTGCGCGCTTTCGGCGCCATCATGATCGTTTCCGGCATACGGATGCTGTTTTGGTAGGGGAGGATGGCAATGGACTGGCTTTGGGCCTTACTGGCCGGCGCCGCCACCGGCGTGTTAAGCGGCATGGGGATTGGCGGCGGGACGCTGCTGGTTATTTATCTGGTCAATCTGGCAGGGGTATCCCAGCTGGAAGCCCAGGGGATAAACCTTTTATATTTTCTGCCGACGGCGGGGGCGTCGCTTGTTGCCCACGTGAAAAACAAGCTGGTGGAAAAGGAAGCGTTTCTCTGGTGCGTGGCCGCCGGCGTGCCTGCGGCGGTGGCGGGCAGTTTTTGGGCCGTATCCATGGACACGGGGGTTCTGCGGAAAATTTTCGGCGGGCTGCTGGTGGGCGCGGGGATCTTCCAGTTTGTCCGGGCAAAAAAGTAGCCGCCTTTGCACAGGCGTAATTTTTGTGTTATAATAGCGGCGAAACTCGGCCCATGTGCTAAGGGGGTACGCGAATGCAGGCAAGCCTTGAGCAGTACCGTGTTTTCCTCGAGACCGCCAGAAGCAAGAGCTTTACCAAAGCCGCCGAGCGGCTTTACATTACACAGCCCGCCGTCAGCCAGGCCATCCGCCAGCTGGAGGAAACCCTGGACGTAAAACTCTTTATCCGCACGCCAAGAGGCGTTCAGCTTACGGGCGAGGGCGAACTGCTCTACCGCTACGCCGAAGGCGCCATCGGCCTTCTGGAAGGCGCGGAAGAGCGCTTTGCCGAAATGCGCGCGCTGGAGCAGGGTACGCTGCGCCTGGGCGCCAGCGACACTATGTGCCGCCACTTTCTGCTGGAATATTTAAAAGACTACAAAGAGCGCTACCCCGGCGTCAACATTGCCGTGACCAACCGCACGTCCACGGAAATGGCCGACCTCATCTACTCCGGCCGCGTGGAGCTGGGGTTTGCCAATCTGCCGTTAAGCGGCGTGGAACGGTTTGAAGTGTCGGAAGCGGCGCAGATTTCCGACTGCTTTGTCTGCGGCGAGGCCTATTACGACCGGTTCCAGCAGCCGATTTCGCTGGAAGAGCTGGTCAACGAGCGGCTGATTGTCTTAGAGCAGCGAAGCATTTCCCGCCAGTACCTGGACCAGTTCTTTATGGGCCGGGGCATCCTCCTCCGCCCGCAAATCGAGCTGGGCAGCATGGATTTGCTGCTGGAATTCGCCGTGGCCGGCCTGGGGATTGCCGCCACGTGCCTGGAATACGCCAACAGCTACATTAAGCAGGGGAAACTGCGCGTTGTGCCTTTGACCACGGAGATTCCCAAGCGCTCTATCGGCATTTTGCGGCGGAAGGATCTGCCCCTTTCCTTCCCGGCAAAGGCCTTTATGAAATTATTGGAAGAAAAACCTTTGCGGCTGGCATAAAAAAGACGGCGGGAAATTTCCCGCCGTCTTTATTTTTGGGTGATCTCCGCTGCCTTCCCGGACAAAATTTTCCCGGGGTAGGCTTCGTCCAGTCAATTGATTACGGAAATCACGCTGTCGACCAGTTCGCCCAGGCTATGGGCCGCCCGGTCGGCGCTTTTCTTTAGCTGATGGGTAAAGCGTTTGGGCTTTGGCATCAACGCCATGCTGATGGCCGCGCCGGCCACGATACCGGCGGCCATCCCTTTGATAAACGACATAAGCTCACCGTCACTTCTCCGCACGGGTTTTCAGTTTGGCCGTCGGACGGCGTGCGGACCGTGCCCCGGCGTTTTCCATGTGTATTGACAGGTTAGCTTTCATGGCGCCATAGCGCGTTTTGAAAGCGTTGTCAACACGGTTTTAGTATGCCGGCGTAAACGGCGGTCTATAAGCGTTTACAGGGTGAAAGATTTTAGTTTTCTTCGCATATATAGACAATATTGTCAAAAATATGGTAAAGTTCGGCCGATTCCACGGATTTTTTGGACGCAAACTCGATTTCAAACACAACACCCGGCGCGTTGCCGACATGCCGCACCCGGTCAAAGCCGTGTCCCCAGGGGATATACAGCTCCGCTTCCGGTTTGAGATGC
>JAKPBM010000456.1 GCA_029778935.1 Bacillota bacterium
AAGCCGTTAGTTTTAACGAATATGATTTTACAGCTTTCTCTTCCGACGGCGCAGAGTATGAGCAAGTTATCATTGTGCCGCCAAATCCCGATTTTGATGGTAGATTATTCCCCGGCGGAATGCTGACCGGTTACGCCGTTTTCCAAGTGCGCAAAAACGACCCGGCGCCCAGGGTTGTCATCGGAGAGGATTACTACGGCCAGGGCGGCGCCTGGTTCAGCTTGGTCAAGTAAAAAATAAGCGCCAGGACGGCACGGGCTGAATTGGCAGAGCAGAGCAGCAAAAAGAGCTTCCATTTATAAGAAATGGAAGCTCTTTTCTTAGTACCCCGTGGATTTGCGGCGGGTCGGGATGGGCGGCAGACCAAATCCGCCCGCTGATGAATCATTCTACTCCTTCAAATACCGCCAAAGCGTCGTGCGGCTGATTTGCAGCTGTTTTGCGGTCTGGCTCTGGTTGCCCTGGTTTTTGGCCAGGGCTTTTTTGATGACGTCGCGGACGATTTCATCCAGCGGCCGGTCCAAATCCAGGCCGACCCCTGTGCCGGCGGGAACGTGGCATTGAACCGACGCGCACTCTTTATCCAGAAGAGAAGCCACGGCGTTGCTGGTGATGTACGGCGTGTTCGTGAGCACGGCCAGCTCCGCCGTCAGCCGCCCAAACTGGGTGTAGTTCTGGGGCCAGTCGTACTGCATGAACATTTCCATGGCCTTCGGCTCAAAGCCGATTAACTGCTTGCCCAGCTCCACGTTCAGCGCGGACAGGTAGATGCTCGAAAGGGTGGGAAGCTCGTGAACCCGTTCACGCAGAGGCGGCACGCACACCGTCAGACACGACAATTGCTTGACGATTTCCTGCCCCTCCGGCGGCAAAACGGCGTCCCGCTTGCTTACGCAGGAGAAAATGAGCCGGTTCCGGCGGTGCAGGTTGGTGTCCAGGATGCAGGAAAGCAGCTGGCGGCTTTTTTCCGGGCCCAGCGCGTCGATGCTATGAAAGTAGATAGTGTTGCGGCTGTCGTTCAGGGGGGAGCTGTAGTGGTTGGTGAGATATGCCCAGCCTTTGTCCGTCAGCTGGCGGCAGTCGATGATTATGAGCGGGTTGGTGTCTAGCGCGCTGCGGATGTACAAAAGCAGGGCGATCAGCTCCTTGCCCGTGCCCGTCTCGCCGGTAATCATCACGGGGAAGGGGCTTTGGCTGATTTTTTCCACCGATTCGGCCAGGTCCCCCAGAATGCCGGGGATGCTGTAAAAGCTGTTAACAAACTGGTCCCGCGCTTCCTTTTTGCTTGCGTACCGGATGCCGTATTTGCCGGGGGTGATGGGAATCTGCGATTGGGTGAAGTGAAACACCGCATAGGGCTGGTCGTCGTAGGTCTGCAGGCTGCCGACGATGGAAAACAGGGTGTTTTGGATGCTGCGGAAGACTTTATAGCTTTCCGCCGTGCGCAGATTGGGGATTTCCCGGCGGAGCGGGTCAAACACGTTCGTTTCGTTCTGCTTATCCCAGGTGGAAAAGTAGACGTTTCCTTCCGGGCCGAAAATCACCGTATATTCGGCGGCGCTTTTCAGCACGTTTTTCAAAAACGCGTTTTCCCGGCGCACTTCCACCTGGTTTTTACTGATTTTCACCGCCAGGTTAAAAGCGTCCTCAATGCTTTCCGCGCCGGAGGTAATCAGAATGGCGTTTAATCCCAGGGCTTTTGCTTCCCTATGGGATATTACGTCGCAGACGACCATCTGGTATCCCTGCTTTTTGAGTTTTTCCAGCTGCGGGCGCACTTGGCCGGCTGAATGGACGGTGAAAATGTCCACCTGGTACTGCAGCAGGTCGCACAGCATGTAGGCGCTGCCGGTGATATTGGGAAAGCCCATGATGGCATAGCGCTCTTTGTAGTTTTCCGCCAGCTTGATTGCCCGCAGAATGTCGTACACCGAAAGGGAGATTTCCACCACGGGGACGTCGGTAATCTCCTCGATGAGCTGGGCCGTGCCGCCGCGGGAGATGATGACGTCGTAGCTGTCGTCTTCGATCAGGCGCTGCAGCAGCTCCTTGCCATAGCTTAAGTCCGCCACGCGGACGGTCAGCTCGATGTCCGGCCGGCTTTTGCCCAGGCGCTCGATGGTGGTTTTCATGGCTTCATAGGGGGCTACGGCCAGCACTTTGATTTTGCTCATGTTCTGGTTCCTTCCTTTCGGCTGTTTCCTCCGGCTGCATGGTTGTTCCAGATGGGAACAGTGTACCAAAACTGGACAAAGGAATCAAGAGAATTTTGCGTGACTTTTCAAAATGGAACATTATTCAGCGATTGGTTCATTGCCTTGCCAAAAGGTATCCGTTACAATGAAAGTATATTCCGGAACGGAACAAAGCAACCTGCGTTGTTAACTAAGTAAGCGGTGAGTATGTGGTTACACTTTTGATTATTGCGGATGATTTTACGGGCGCGCTGGACACGAGTGTTCAATTTGCGGTCAACGGCGCCGGCACAAGAGTTGTGACGGGCCCCTGTTTCGACTTTGGCCGCGTGGACCCGGACGTGGACGTTCTGGTGGTGGATGCGGAGACAAGGCACCTGCCCCCGAAACAGGCTTACGACATCGTCTACGCCATTACGAAACGGGCTGTCGCGCAGAGAATACCGTACCTTTACAAAAAAACAGACTCCGCCTTGCGAGGCAACATCGGCAGTGAGCTGACGGCCATGCTGGAAGCGGCGGGGGGAAAATCCCTTTCCTTTCTGCCCGCTTTCCCCAGGATGCGGCGGTGCACGAAAAACGGTCTGCACTACATCGACGGCGTGCCGGTGCACGAAAGCGTGTTCGGCAAAGACCCCTTCGAGCCGGTGACATGCTCCTATGTGCCGGATATCATCAGCCGGCAGAGCGGCGTACCGGTCAGCCTACGCAGCGCCGCAGACGCGGCGGAGCCGGTCGGGCAGGGAACCGGGCCGGAAATTCTGGTTTGGGACGCGCAGACGGACGATGAGCTGGAAAACATCGGAAAAGCGCTGCATGCGTCCGGTGGGATGCGCCTGACGGCCGGCTGCGCCGGGTTTGCCGCCGTGCTTTCTAAGCTGCTGGGCCTGCAAAAGCCGCGGGAGCAGGCGGAAATTTGCCTTTTCCCAAAGCTGCTGGTCATCAGCGGCAGCCTGAACCCCATAACGCTTGCGCAGCTGGACTACGCGGAAGCAAAGGGCTTTCGCCGCATCCGCCTGACGGGAGAAGAACTGTTGGAACATAGCTACTGGGATACGCCTTCCGGGCGGGAACAAGCCGCCAAGTGGAAAGAACTTCTGGACCGGCATTTCTGCCTGCTGTTTGACAGCAGCGGCCTGCCGCCGGAAGGAGAAGCGGTCAGCCCCAGCCTGCACAAACGGCGGGAACGGGTGGCCGCTTCCTGCGGGGCGCTGTTAAAGGCGCTTTTGGAAAGCGGCGCGGAAAGCACGCTGCTGGTCATCGGCGGCGACACGCTCTTAGGCTGTATGGCAAAGCTGGGTGTTGCGGAAGTGGAGCCGTTATGTGAGTTGGAACCGGGAACCGTTATGTC
>JAKPBM010000062.1 GCA_029778935.1 Bacillota bacterium
AAGAAAAGTTTGCTCAGTAGGTTAGTGTCATTAAACTCATGAAAAATCTTCATAGCAATCGGCTGATTTTGTATTATTCACCAAAAGAGGACGGTTGACAAGTCGCGGGGAAACGATTACAATGTTAGTGATAGCTAACAAAGGGTATCCGCTTTCTGCCGGTATTGCGGGAAAAGCCGGCCGCTTGCCCGCCTGGCATTAGAACGGTTTGCCCAAACGTACGGCAGGGCGGCGGAACCGTTGCTATGCTGAACTTTGAAACTTTCCAACAAGTAAAAACGTGCCTTCTGCCGAAAAGGGGCAGAAGGGTTTATTTTGAACATGAGTTAGTTATCTCAAACTCGATGAAAAAAGTGTACATATAGAATAGGTATAGATTGTACAGGGAGCATAAGGAGGAAAGGAACATGCAAGCAACGCAGGTTACGTTAAAGGACTTACGGCCGGGCGAGAAGGGCCGCGTAATCAGCATCGGCTCCAAAGGCCCCGTCCGCCGACGGCTGGTGGATATGGGCATTACGCCGGGAACGATAATCCATTTCCGGAAAGTCGCCCCTCTGGGAGATCCGATTGAAGTGAACCTGCGCGGTTTTGAACTGAGCCTGCGCAAAAACGAGGCGCAGCAGGTCGTCGTAGAGAAACTGGAAGGATAGGGTGGGTTAAGATGATGCGCATTGCATTGGCGGGCAACCCCAACAGCGGCAAAACCTCGCTGTTTAACATACTGACCGGCAGCCGCGCCCACGTGGGCAACTGGCCCGGCGTTACGGTGGACCGCAGGGAAGGTACATACAAGAGCAAACTGGGCGAAGCCAGCATCGTCGACCTGCCCGGCATTTACTCTCTTTCGCCCTATTCCCCGGAAGAAGTGGTTGCCCGGAACTATATCATTGACGACAAGCCCGACGTGGTCATCAACATCGTCGACGCTACGAATCTCGAGCGCAACCTGTACCTGACAACCCAGCTTTTAGAGCTGGACGCCCCCGTGGTCGTCGCGCTCAATATGACCGACCTTTTAAAAAAAGAAGGCAGCTCCATTGACGTAAAGCTTTTGGAGCAGCGGCTGGGCGTGCCCGTGTTTTCCATTTCGGCTCTGTACGGCACCGGTATTCCGGAGATGATGGAAAACATCATGCAAAACGCCGGGCAAAAGCGCCGGGGCGACACCATTTTAAAAGACGGGCCGCTGGCCACGGCGTTTGACGCCGCTTTGAAGATTGTCAAAAGCAAAAACCTTTCTAACCCCGTTTTCCACGCGGTGAAGCTTTTGGAAAACGACTCGCTGGTGCTGCAGGCCGTGGGTATGACGGAAGAAAGCCCGGAAATCAAAGAGGTGAACGCCCTGGTGGCCGCCGCCAACCCGCTGATGGACGGCGACGCGGTCGTGGCGGATGAGCGGTATAAGACTATTTCCGAAAAATTTGTGCCGGCGCTGAAACGTGCCAAAAAGGAAGGCGAGCTGACCACGTCAGACAGAGTGGACAAGGTGCTGACCCACCGCTTCTTGGGCTTGCCGATTTTCTTCCTGCTCATGTGGTTTGTGTTCCACCTGACCTTCGGCGAGTTTCTGTTTGGCATCGAGCCGGTTCCGACCCCCGGTTCGCTGCTGACCATGGGCGTCGAGTGGCTGTTCGGGTATGTGAACGACGGCGCGGTGTGGCTTATGGAAGCTATCGGCGCTGCGGAAGGAAGCCTAACCTACGGCCTGATTATCGACGGCATTTTCGCCGGCGTAGGCGCCGTGCTTGGGTTTTTGCCGCTGATTGCGATTCTGTTTTTCTTCCTTTCTTTGCTGGAAGAGTCCGGCTATATGGCCAGAGCGGCGTTTATTATGGACAGATTGCTTCGCAAATTGGGCCTTTCGGGCAAGGCGTTTGTGCCCATGCTCATGGGCTTTGGCTGTTCCGTGCCCGCGATTATGGGCGTGCGCACGCTGGAAAACGACAAAGACCGGAAACTGACCATGATGCTGATTCCTTGGATGTCCTGCGGCGCGAAATTCCCGATTTACGCCGTGTTTGCCGCGGCCATGTTTGATAAGAACGCTGATTTGATGACCTTCGGCCTGTATCTCATCGGCATCGTGACGGCCATAATCGCCGGTTTGATTCTGAACAAAACCGTGTTCAAGGGCGACTCGGGCACGTTTATCATGGAGCTGCCCGCCTACCACCGGCCGCGCTTTAAGAGCCTCATGCTCCACCTCTGGGACAAGGTGAAACACTACCTCGTCCGCGCCGGTACGGTGATTCTGGCGTCTACCATTGTGATATGGTTCCTGGCCAACTTTAGCTTCTCTCTGCGCATGGTCGAGGCCAACAGCGCGGAGAGCATTCTGGGCGTTCTTGGCAACGCCATCCGCTTCTTCTTCGTCCCGCTGGGCTTTGCGTCCGGACAGGACGGCTGGAAAGCCGTTGTGGCGATTCTGACCGGCCTGGTGGCCAAGGAGATGGTCGTTTCCACCATGGGCGTTCTGTACAACCCCGGCATTTCGGGCGACGCTTTGGAAGACGAAGGCGCCCAGGCGGCTCTGATTGCTTCCATCAGCGCCAGCTTTACGCCGGTTTCCGCCCTTTCGTTTATGGCGTTTAACCTTTTGAGCGTGCCGTGCATGGCGGCCGTCGGCGCTTTAAGAAGCGAAATGCGCTCAAAAAGATGGTTCTGGTTTACCATGGGCATGTGGATTGTGTTCGCCTGGGTCGTGTCTTTCGTGATTAACATTATCGGCAACGGGCTGAACGCCGTGTTCCATTGGTTCTAATTCTGAAATATCCGTTCCCCAAGAAGGAGGGTTTATGAATGGGATGGCTTGATGTTGTGACTTTGATTGCGGCCGTTGTTGTGGTGGCCGTGCTGGTGCTCTTCCAGATCCGAAAGCGGAAAAAAACGCCCTCGGGCGGTTGCGGCTGCGGCTGCGCAGGCTGTTCCTATTCCAACCTCTGCAGCGGAACGGCCGAAAAAAAGAAGTAAAAACGGCCCGGAGAGAAATCTCCGGGCTTTCTTTTGTTATTCCGCCACCAGCCTCATCTTGGGCATAGGCCGATATCCAAAATGCAGGCCATTTTCGACAGCAAAGTATACCATTGCCATGGTTTCCGGCGCACCCTTTACGCGCTTTATTTCGGGCACGCTTTTGAGGTGGGTGCGGCCGGAAAAGCCCACGGAATCCGGAGTTGCTCCGATGTGAAGGATGTAGAACAGCCTTGTCAGGTCTTCTTCCATAGATACCGGTTGCTCATGAAGTCGCGGATGGAAACAGAAGGTTCGACGGATTGGCAAAGTTGCATCAGATTTTTCCAGCATTTACAAGTCGGCTGTTTTCTGATATCCTAACAGCAAAAGGGGGAGAACTTATGCTGAACACGGTAGAACTAACCGCCGATGTCTGCGTGGTGGGCGGCGGCATGTCGGGGCTGGCCGCAGCCATATCCGCCGCCAGAGCCGGCGCAAAGGTCGTTTTGATGCACGAGCGGCCCGTGCTGGGCGGCAACGCGTCGTCGGAAATCCGCATGTGGATCTGCGGCGCAGATGGAGAAAACAATAGGGAAACAGGCCTGGCGGAAGAAATCGCCCTAACAAGCCTGTACAGAAACCCTACGAAGAATTTCTACGTCTGGGATACCATCCTCTTTGACTTTGCCAAATCGGAACCGAACCTGACACTGCTGTTAAACTGCACCTGCATGGACGCGGAAACGGAAACGGGCGCGTACCCCTACGGCCGCTCGGTGCAGATCCATTCCGTCACCGGGTACAGCATGACGACACAGCAGTTTTATAAAGTAAAAGCCCACGCGTTTCTAGACTGCTCGGGCGACAGCATCCTGGCCCCGCTCACCGGGGCGGAGTACGCCATGGGCAGGGAGGGGGCGGACGTATACGGCGAGGACACCCACGTCAAAACTTCCGACAACATGACCATGGGTATGAGCTGCCTGATACAGGCAAGGGAAACCACAGGCCCCGTGCCCTACAAAGCCCCGTCGTTCGCCATGAAGCTGACTGATGAGCACGTGAAGAACCGCCGGCCCAACCTGCGAAAGTCTTCGGAAAACTTCTGGTATCTGGAATTAGGCGGCGACCGGGACACCATCAAGGACACCGACGCTATCCGCGACGAGCTGGTGGCCCTTGCCTGCGGCATGTGGGACTATTTGAAAAACGAAACGGGCGAGGCGGAAAACTTCGAGCTGGATTTTCTGGGCTTCCTGCCGGGCAAGCGGGAATCCCGCCGGCTGATGGGAGAGTATGTGCTTACCCAGAAAGATATTTCTGAGAATAAAGCCTTCCACGACGTGGTTGCCTACGGGGGCTGGACGCTGGACGACCATTTCCCCGGCGGATTCTTCCACAAAGGCGCGCCCAACACCAACTTCCAGACCCCCGCGCCGTACCAGATTCCCTACCGCTGCCTGTACTCAAAGAACGTGTCCAACCTGCTTTTTGCCGGGCGAAATATCAGCACCACCCACATGGCCCTCAGCAGCACCCGCGTCATGGCCACCTGCATGCTGCTCGGCCAGGCGGCAGGCTTTGCCGCCGCCATCTGCAGCAAAGAAAGTATCCCGCCTCACGGCGTGTATGAGAATCACCTGGACGAGCTGCAGGATATGCTCATGGAAGCCGATTGCTTCCTGCCGGGGCTACGCCGGAAAATTTCGCAAATCTGCCGAAACGCCGCCCTTTCGGGCCCCGAAAGCCTTCGGGACGGGGCGGACAGGGAGCACGCCCTGTACAACAACGTCGGCCGGACGCCGCGGATTGCCAACGGGCAGGCCGTTTCCTACCGCCTGCCGCAGCCGGCGTTCGTCCAATCCGTCCGCATGGTCTTTGACAGCGATCTGAACCGGCTCACCTTACCCGGCACAAGGACGGAGCAGACCCACGTCACCCGCGCCGTCACCCTGCTGGATTCGCCCGTCATGCACATGCCCAAAACCCTTTGCAAAGCCTTCGTTCTGGAAGGCGTAACGCCGGAAGGGGAGACGGTTTGCCTGTATTCCGACGAAGAAAACTGCCGGCGGGCGATTACCGTGCCTGTCGAAAGGCAGCTTTCCGGACTTTCCCTGAAACTGCTTTCCAACTGGGGAAATACGGAGGAAACGCCGCTGATTTCCTTTGATTTCCGGTAAAACCTTTCGGAACATTCTATGCCGCATGACCATACTATAGAGAGAGCAACTTTGCAAGGAGGAGTTTCATGCAGCAGAGAAATTTCTTCGGGAGGGCTAACCCGCACCGCGAGGAAACGCCGTACATAGCCGACCAGGGCGGCAAGCCGTATGTGGTGGATCTGGCCAGGCTGACGCACTACAACGACACGTTCCGCTCCGCCGTCTGGACCGGCGACCATCTGCAGGTCACCGTGATGAGCATTCCGGTCGGCGAGGACATCGGCATGGAAGTACACCCCAATGACGACCAGCTCATCGGCGTCGAAGCCGGCACGGCCCTTGTCACCATGGGCCCGACGAAGGACAAGATGACCTTCCGCGCTGAAGTGGCCAGCGGGTATGCTATTTTCATCCCCGCCGGCACGTGGCACAACGTCATCAACACGGGCAGAAGGCCGCTGAAAGTCTTTTCCGTTTACGCCCCGCCCCATCATCCCTTCGGCACGGTGCACGAAACGAAAGCCGACGCGGAAGCGGAGGAACACAGCCATACCTATTAACCCGTCCACATCGAGCAAAAAAGCCGGCAGAGGAAAACTCTGCCGGTTTTTCTTTTCCTTCCGCCCAAATATGTTGCGCCGCAATCGGGCAAACTGAAACTATAGCCACAGATAGAACAAATGTTTGACTGACGTTTGGAAATGTAGTATAATACAAAAGGAAGTTTATGCTAGGCAGGGGGCGAAGCCATGGACCTGATGGAAAAACTGTCCATACTCGGCGCGGCGGCACGGTATGACGCGTCCTGCGCCTCGTCGGGAAGCAACCGGCGCGGGCAAAAAGGCTCTCTCGGCGCGGCCGTCGCCTGCGGCGTCTGCCACAGCTGGAGCGAGGACGGCCGCTGCGTCAGCCTGCTGAAGATTCTTCTTTCCAACGCCTGCATCTACAACTGCGCCTACTGCGCCAACCGCCGCGGCAGCGACGTGCCGAGGGCCACCTTCACGCCCGACGAAGTGGCCAGGCTTACCACCGAATTCTACCGGCGCAACTACATCGAAGGGCTGTTTCTAAGCTCCGCCGTCGTCAGGTCGCCGGATTACACCATGGAACTGCTTATTAAAACCCTGACGCTGCTTCGCACCCAGTACAATTTTCACGGGTACGTGCACGTAAAGGTGATTCCCGGCGCTTCGCAGGAGCTGATTCAGGAGATGGGGCTGCTGGCCGACCGTATCAGCGTCAACATCGAGCTGCCCACGTCCCAAAGCCTGATGCTATTGGCCCCGGACAAGAAAAAAGACGACATCCTGACCCCTATGGGCGTGATTCGCCAGCTCAAAGAAGCCAACAAGGAAGAGCGGCGGCTGTTTAAATCGGCGCCGGTGTTTGCGCCGTCGGGCCAGTCAACCCAGCTGATCGTCGGCGCCACGCCCGACAGCGACGCGCAGATTCTGCGCCTGTCGTCGAGCCTGTATGAGAGGTACCGATTAAGGCGCGTGTATTTTTCCGCCTATGTGCCCGTCGGCAGGCACCCAAGCCTGCCACCGCCGGACGCTCAGACGCCCCTTCTGCGGGAGCACCGTCTGTACCAGGCGGACTGGCTTATGCGGTATTACTGCTTTTCGGTGGACGAAATCGTGGAGCAGGGGGAGAACCTGGACGAGGACGTGGACCCCAAGACCAGCTGGGCGCTGCGGCATCTGTCCTTCTTCCCGGTGGAGGTAAACAAGGCCGACTTGCCCACCTTGCTGCGCGTGCCGGGCATCGGCCCCATCAGCGCCCGGCGCATCCTCGAAGCGCGCAAGACCAGGCAGCTGGAGCATTCGGATTTGAAGCGTTTGGGCGTTGTGTTAAAACGGGCGTCCTTTTTCATCACCTGCAAAGGCCGCTTTTCCGCCGCCGTGCCGCTGGAAAGCCCCCTGCTGCGCGCCCATGTGCAGGACAGGACGGGGCTGGAAGGCCAGCTGCAGTATCCGCTGCCGGAGTTTCCGTCCCCCGCGGCGTTTCCCGCGTATACGGAAGGGTAGGCCTGTTTTCGGTTGTGAAAATGGGGCCGATATGGTACAATAGAAGAACCGACAGGCTCAACCGGTGCCTTTACCGGCAGTACACGTGAGGAGTGCCGTTCATGACGAAAGAACTTGTTCGCAAGCGAATCAAAATGCTGGCCAAGGTGATTACCGCACAGGCCATGTTTCCGGTGCTGTTTGTGGTGGCGCTGCAAATGGTGTCCACGTATTTGTTTTCGCTTCTGGCAAACGCCGTTTGCGCCCGCTATTTTCCCAACACCTCGCTGCAAATCGGGCAGTACAGCTTTAACTTCATGTACCCCATCATGGCGGTTCTCTTGAACGCGTTGGTAATCCCGCTCCAATTAGGCGTGGCGGAGTTTCTGCAGCTTTTGGTGCGGGGCAGGAAACCGCCGGTAAGCGGCATCTTCTACTGGTTTTCCGATGGGGAAAAGCTTCGGGTGGCGTTTTCCTACTTTCTGTTTTCGATCGTTCTGGCGTTTGTCATGCTGCCGCTGTCGGACATTCCGTATCAATATATCAACCGTGTTGTTAATGAAGTGAACGTGGATCTGTATGAGCAGATTCAGGCCGGCGCCAAGTATATAACCTTCAATAAGGCGCTTTTCAACTGGCCGCTGCTGGGCCTTTCGGCGTTGCTTTTGATTCTGGGCATGCTGGTTTCCGTCCGGCTGGTGCCCCATCTGTATATCCTGGTGGACCGGCCGCAGGAAGGGGCTTTTCTGGCGGCGAAGCGCTCCTGGGAAGCTATGCGCGGGCATACGTGGGAGTATCTGGTGTTCTTATTAAGCTTTGCCGGATGGTATTTTGCCTGTATCGCCACCTTTTTTATCGCGGGCATCTACCTGAGTCCGTATCTGCAGATTTCCACCGTCATTTTCGTTGGGTACGTCCAGTCGCACCCCATTTTCCAGCAGGATATTAAAACTTCTGCTGGTAACGGCGGGGAAGGCGGTCTGTAATGCCCGGTCCGCTGATTCTTTGCGTAGGCAAGCTGAAAGAGCCGTTTTATATCCAGGCTTGCGAGGAGTATAAGAAGCGCCTGTCCGCCGGCTGGCCGGT
>JAKPBM010000072.1 GCA_029778935.1 Bacillota bacterium
CCGTTCTTTAAGCTTTGTCAGGTAGAACACGGCGATGTCGCGGCCGTCCTTGCGGCGGGTGGTGGCAAAACTCTCATTTAAAAGCACCAGGGAGCCGGAAGCGGCTTTGTCCAGAATTTGCTCCATGCGCTCGATTTCCTCGGCGAGTTTGCCCTTGCCGAGGACTTCATTTTTTATGAAATGGGTGTATACGCCGTCGTAAAAGGGGATTTCACAGCTTCTGCACAAAACGAAACAGCCGCATTGGGCCAGAAGCGCCGTCAGCCCGATGGATTTTAAGTACACAGTTTTCCCGCCCTGGTTCGGCCCCGAAAGCAAAAATTGAGAGCCTTTGGGAAGGTACACGTCGTTGGCCACAATGCCGCTTAACGGTTCGTTGGCGGCCAGTTTCCGCGCCGCCAGGGCCAGGCACGTGCAGTCTTCGGCGGCAAACAGGCCATCGCTGAAAACGGGCTTACAGACGGGGATTCCCTCTTCCCGCACTTTGCGGAAAAACCGTATGAGCACGGTGTAGAACAGGCATTCGCGATATAAGTCCGTAAGCAGCGAGGCATAGCGGAGGATGGCGCTTTCTTCCTCTATAATCCGCAAGAGCTTTTCAAACGTGCGGGGGTGCTTTTTCTCCAGCAGGGCAAGCAGCTGGTTTTCCAGGTGCCCAAAGGGAACGGGGTCCACGACGGAATAGTTGATGTCCACAGATAGGCCGAACACTTCGGCGATTAAACTTCGTACGCGCAGGGCGGCGTTTTCCGCCGGGTCGCAGTCTGCCAGCGCAAGGGTTTTGTCCGGGTTAATTTGCAGGGCGTTGTCTTTCTTGACGTTTTCCACTTCGTTTACAAGCGGCTGCGCCGTATGATGCAGACTTTTATACTCTCCGCTTTCGCTTATCTGCCGGAAAAAGCTGTGCAGCGCCGCCAGTCCCCTTGATTTTGCCATTCCGAACCGACTGCCAATCAGCGTGACGCAGGAACAGAACGCCCACAGGATGTTCAGCAGGCGGTGGGCCTTCTGCCGGCTGTTTTTCTCGTCGGCCAGTTCCTCGGTCATGGATGCGGATTTCCTCTGAAAGCTGCTCAAAAGCGGCAAATAGGTCCGGGTTTTCGAACAGTTCTTCCATGATTTCCAGCCGGAAAAGGGCGTCCTCCGCGTTATCGCAGGGGACGGTCAGGTACCGGACGGGGAAATCCGGGTGCAGCGTTTGGAGATAGGCAAGAAACGCGTCCAGATTCAAATCGTGGGCGGCTTCCTTCCAGGGGGCTTCCCGCCGGATCCAGACTTCGCAGTTTTCATGGAAGCTAAATACGAGATGTACTTTGTCCATGGCGTGCTGCTCCTCTCCTCCTTGTGCCGCCGGGTTGGCGGGTATTTTCTGTGGTTTGCATAGGGGCTGTCCGGCGAGTTGGACGGTCAATTCTTAATTCTATTTGTCGTTTTGACCATAACATCCTTTTCCATGTCACGTTCTTTACGACATTATAACTAACAGAAATTCCCCTGTCTATAGACTTTTCTAATATAAATCACTTTCTTCCCCGAAAAAACGGCTTTCTCCCTCGGTTTGGCGCAAATACCGCAAAATATGCTGCGGAAACGCTCTGGGGAGTGCGCCCATGAAGTAAATGCATCCTGACGTTTCCTCCCAGAGCAGGTACGTCTTCCTGCAAACTCTGCTTGCCTAAGGCGCGCCGCATCGCCCCTCCGTTTGAGCCGATGCCCAACCGGTCATCGCCGCGCCGCCCGTTGCGAAGGCCCGATACCCAGCTGCACCGTTGCATTCCTTCCGGAACGCCACTTTCGGACAACCCCATACCACGCTCCGCCCCGGACAACCGCGCTGCACTTCATCCGTACGAAAAAGTCCGAACATGCGCCCACAGTTCCCCCGCAGAGCACCCCGCCACTGTCCCCCTGCGCCGACAACCCGCGCAGGGTAAGCAGGCGCGGATTAAGAAAGCACACAAGCCATCCTGCGCAGGGTAAAGAAAGCGCAGGGATCACCCGCGCAGGGGCATGCAGGCACAGAAGCAAACCATAGGTTGCACAAACAGTCGCATCAGAAACCGGCGTGTACCCCTGCTGACCCCCCACCGTGGACGTGCGGGAGCCCCTTCCCCTCCCCGCCCGGCGCTTTGCCATTTGCAGGTCTTGTACATTTGCATAAAACTACACCGGCGCTGGCGAAATTGGAATGTAAATATGCCGAAAATAACACTTCAAATTTTCGCAAACATCGTGTATAATATATAGCAAATCGGTAAAGGTTTTGCCAATGATTTACAGAACTGAGAGGATGGACCGTGGACCTGAAATCCGTCATGTTGATACTGGCAGTGGGCTCCTTTTTGTTCGGGCTCTTGCTCGTTCTGTTTAAGTTCAGCAAACACTACCCCCACGAAGTCCCCTTCTGGATTGCCGCCAAGATGCTGCAGGGCACCGGCTCCTTGCTGCTGACCTTCCGTCCCAGCCTGTACGACGGGCTGACGGGGCTGGCCTATACCTTGCTGCTTCTCGGCTGCGCCTATGAAGTGTGGGCTATCCGCATTCTGATCGGACTGAAAGTCCGGCGGCACACCCACATAGCGACAGCCGTCGGGGTTGTGCTGTTTTGCTTGTCCACGGTGTTTTTACAAAAACCGCTGCAAAGCGGCATCATCTTTTTGATGCAGGGCATATTTTACCTGCTGCCGAGCATTTTCCTGTATGATCGAAAAAAACCCGCCCTTTCCCTGCGCAATCTGCTTTCCATTTCCT
>JAKPBM010000082.1 GCA_029778935.1 Bacillota bacterium
TCCTTGCGAAGCTTGGCCAGCGTTCTTCCAAAGTGCGCGTTCACGGCGTAAAGCCTCCCTTTATTACAATTAGTTATATTATATAGGAGGCGTTCCCGTTTGTAAAGATGCGGGCAAAGATGTGGAGAAAATATAATACGCTGCGGGAAAAACAGACGAAATTTATATGGTTTTCAGCAGGCGTTTCCTTGTATTGCTTGGCATAGGGTGCTATAATAAACTGCAAAATAGAGAAAAAGGCATATTTTTGCGAGGGAACTGCAATGGATGAAATGCTGAAAGGCTTTAACCTGGCCATGCTGACCGACTTCTACGAGCTCACCATGTCCAACGGCTTTATCGAGCTCGGAATGGAAAATAAAATCACCTACTTCGACCTGTTTTACCGCAAAGTGCCCGACGGCGGCGGCTACGCCATCGCGGCGGGTCTGGAACAGGTGATCCAGTATTTAAACGACCTGCATTTCTCCCCCGAGGACATCGAATACCTCAGAAACCAAAAGATTTTTTCCGAAAAATTCATACAGTACCTGGAAAACTTCCGGTTTACCTGCGACGTGTGGGCCATGCCGGAGGGCACGCCCATCTTCCCCGGCGAGCCGCTGCTGATTGTGAGAGGCCCGGCGCCCCAGGCCCAGCTGATTGAGACCATGCTGCTGGCCACTATCAACCACCAGTCCCTGATTGCCACCAAGGCGTCCCGCATTGTGCGGGCGGCGGACGGCCGGGTGGTTATGGAGTTTGGCGCCCGAAGGGCACACGGCTTTAGCGGCGCGTTGTACGGCTCCCGGGCGGCGTATATCGCCGGCTGCCCCGTGACGTCGAATGTGCTGGCCGACCGGATGTTCGGCATTAAGGCCGTGGGCACCATGGCCCACTCCTGGGTGCAGATGTTTGACAGCGAGTACGAAGCCTTTAAAGCCTACGCTGAGGTGTATCCGGAAAACTGCAACCTGCTGCTAGACACCTACGACGTATTAAACAGCGGCCTTCCCAACGCCATCCGCGTGTTCGACGAGGTGCTAAAGCCGAAGGGCTTCCGCCCCGCCGGGGTACGAATCGACTCGGGCGACGTGACGTACCTGACCAAGCAAATCCGCGCCCGGCTGGACGAAGCGGGCTACCCCGACTGCAAAATCGTCGTTTCCAACTCGTTGGACGAGTATATTATCCGAGAAATGCTCATGCAGGGGGCGAAGGTGGACTCGTTCGGCGTTGGGGAGCGGCTGATTACCTCCAAGAGCGAGCCGGTGTTCGGCGGCGTCTACAAGCTGGCGGCCGTGGAGGACGAACAGGGCAACATCTATCCCAAGATGAAGTTTTCCGAAAACGTGTCAAAGATCACCACACCCCACTTCAAGCAGGTCTGGCGCTTTTTTGACAAGGAGACGGGGCAGGCCATCGCCGACGTCATCTCCCTGCACGACGAAGTCATCGACGACACCAAGCCCTTCCTGCTGTTCCATCCGGAGTTTACGTGGAAAACCAAAACGGTGACCAACTTTACGGCCAAGCCCCTGCTGGTGCAGATTTTTAAGCAGGGCAAGCTGGTCTACACGCCGCCGACACTGCCGGAAATCCGCAGGCACTGCCTGGCGAGCCTGGACACTTTGTGGGAAGAAGTCAAGCGCTTTGAAAACCCCCACGAGTATTACGTGGACTTAACCCGCCCCTTATGGGAAATCAAGCAGAAGATGCTCAGGCGGCGGGACGGACGATCCGACGACGAATAAGATTTGCTACCGGGAAAGCCTTGCGCTTTTCCGGTAGTTTTGGCAAAGAGCAAAAATCGTCGAGAAATCCTTTCCCGAAAAGTAGTATCCTTTTGGCAGAGGGGGAAAACCGGCGCATGAACGAGCACTTGTCTGCCGTACAGCGGATGCAGGATTACATCCAAGAGCACCTCTTTGAGGAAATCACCCCGGCCGACCTGGCCAGAGCGTCCCATTATTCGCCCTGGTACGCCCGAAGGCTGTTTATCGAGTGGACCGGCCAGACGCCGGCGGACTACATTCGAAGGCTGCGGCTGGCTAAATCGGCCCTAAGGCTTCGGGACGAAAAGTGCCGCATCCTCGATGTGGCGCTGGACATGGGCTTTGGCAGCGTGGACGGCTATCAGCGGGCGTTTTTGAAGGAGTTTGGGTGCAATCCGAAGCAGTACGCGGCCAATCCCGTTCCGCTTCCGCTGTTTCTCCCCTTTAGGGTCGAGGATTTCAGCGTGGAAAGGAGCGTTTTGAACATGGAAAACGTGAAAACCGTGATTGTGCAGGTTGTGGAGAAGCCCGCCCGCAAGGTTCTTATCAAGCGGGGCGTTGCGGCGGAGGAGTCTTTTGCCTACTGCGAGGAAGTAGGCTGCGACTTGTGGGGGTTGCTGGTGAGCATGAAGTCTTTGGGCGGCGAGCCGGTGTGTCTGTGGCTTCCGGAAAAGTATCGAAAGCCTGGCACGAGCAAGTATGTGCAGGGCGTGGAAGTGCCGCCGGACTATGTTGGCGTTGTGCCGGAGGGGTTTGACGTCATCGAGCTGCCAAAGGCGCAGTATCTTATGTTTCAGGGGGAGCCGTTCCCGGAGGAGGAGTACGGCCGAGCCATCGCGGAGGTGCTTGCCGCCATCGAGAAGTTTGACCCCGCCCGCCTGGGTTTCCAATGGGACGGGGAGAACCCCAGAATCCAGCTGGAACCCCTCGGCACAAGAGGATATATCGAGCTGTGGCCGGTAAAACCGGCGGAAAAGTAAACGGAACGCCCCCGCGCATTTAGCCGCGGGGGCGTTTTTGCGCAAAGATTTGGAACGTGCGCGGCAACCCGTGCTGTTTTGGGGTTGCGTGGAGAGTGGGCGGACGTGGCCCGGGGCTCGCGGCTTTGTATAGAAATGGGAGTTTTCTTATAACGGATAGCGGAATCCCGAGCGGTCCGGCTCATCACAGCCGAAAATAACTTCGTTTTGCAGGCGCCTACGTCCATTCCACACACGACCGCAAACCGATAGGGCTTATATAGCGGTGTTCATTCGCGCTTTTCCTGCCAGCAGGAAAGCGAGGATAGCTTCTTTCGCAGCCAGTCGGCCAATCCCTCAGTGCTGCCCCAATTCCCATGGGGGATTACATCCGCAATGACCTGTTCCATGTCCGTGTACTTGTGCGCGCCGTCCACGTAGCACCATTTGCAGTACAAACCGTTGACGGTGCCGTCGGCTTCGCGGCTGAGGCTGTCTTCCAGCGGACTGCCTCAGACCTGGCAGATTTCGTTGCGCGGCTGCCCCAGAAGCGTATGGCGGGATACGCCGAAGGTTTTGGAAATCAGCTTTGCGTTTCCGTGCGGGAAGGGGCTCGCCGTTTTCCCGGCGGGAAAGCCTGCCGGGTCACAAACAGTTTTTCGGCCATTTCCTCCTGGGCGAGGTTGTGTTTTGCCCGTATGTTCAGCAGAACGTCCCTGGTTTCCATCCTGTTCACCTTCCGAAAATGAGTATAGCAGAAAGGTTTTGGATGCGAAAAACCGCCTGTTGCTTTTCAACAGCCGTGGGCAAGCGTTGCCGAAATGTACCCGCCCTATACGGCGGGAAGGTTTCTCCTTGTATCTGCTAAAATTTCGAGATATAATAGACGCAAGCAGTCAAATTCCACCGTATACACGTTCTTTCGCAAAAGAAAGGAGAATCCCCATGCTTTCCATGGAGTTTTATAACCCCGTGCGGATTGTGAGCGGCCGGGGGGCGCTCAGGAATTTCGAAGATATCGGCCGGTTCGGCAAGCGCTGCCTGATTGTCACGGGCAAGTCGTCGGCGAAAGTGTCCGGCGCTCTGTCGGACGCGGAAGCCCTGTTTGCCAAAGCCGGCATAGAATACGAAATTTTCGACGCCATCGAGCCGAACCCCCTGCTTTCCACGGTGCATACGGGCGGCAAAGTCGCCCGGGAGTTCGGCGCCGACTTTTTGCTGGGCATCGGGGGCGGGTCGCCCCTGGACGCGGCGAAAGCCGTCGGCATCTTTGCGGCCAACCCCGATATGGAGCCCGAAGACATCTTCACCGCCCCGCGCAAAGACGCCCTGCCGCTTCTGGCCGTGCCCACCACCGCGGGAACGGGCAGCGAGGTAACGCCCTATTCCATCCTCACCGTGCCCAGCATCGAAAACAAAAAGTCCGTGGCGGGGGACGATTTATTCCCGAAAGTGGCCTTTTTAGACCCGGACTACACCAAGTCCATGCCTGTATCGGTGACGTTTTCCACGGCGGTGGACGCGTTGTCCCACGCGGTGGAAGGTTTCTTTATGAAAAAAGCGAGCCTGGTATCCGACGCGCTGACCCGGCAGGCCATTCCCCTTCTGGCGCAGGGCCTGAGGCAGGCGGCAAAAGCCAAGTCCGCTTCCGACATCACCTGCGAAACCCGCGAAAAGCTGCTGTACGGCTCGGCGCTGGCGGGTATGGTCATCAGCCGGACGGGAACGGGCTTTGTCCACTCCACCGGCTACATGCTCACCTATTACCATGACGTGCCCCACGGCCATGCCAACGCTTACTTTTTGGCCGACTTTGTGGCCTTTATGGAGCAGGCCGTGCCCGAGCGGGCCAAGGAAATCTACGCCCTCTGCGGTGTTGCGGATGCGGACGGGCTGTATAAGCTGATTTCCTCCTGCGAGGCTATGCCTTTGGACCTGCGACTGCCCGCCGAGCGGCTTTCCTACTACGCCGAGCGGACCATCGGGGCCAAAAACGTGGTCAACGCGGTGTCGGTGATCTCTAAGGAGGAGCTTCTGGCCGTTCTGCAGCGCCGGCTGGGAGAAAAGGCATGAAAACCCTCTGCATCGGCGAGATTTTGTGGGACATCATCGGCGGCGTGCCCTTTCTCGGCGGCGCGCCCCTGAACGCCGCGGCCCATCTGGCCCAATTCGGCGCGGAAAGCTACCTGCTTTCCGCCGTGGGCAATGACGAGCTGGGGCAAAAGGCGTTAGCGCGGCTTACGGAAGCGGGCGTCCGGCCGGACTATATTGCCGTGCGGGAAGATGCGCCTACGGGCACGGCGCTGGTGTTCCCGGAGAAGGAAGGTTCCGACCGGTTTTTGCTGCCCGAAAATGTGGCGTATGACAGGACGGCGCTTCCCGAAGGCCCCCTTCCCGCTTTTAACGGGCTGGTTTACGGCACGCTGGCTTCGTTCCGGAGCAACAGCGTGAAACAGGCCGTGCTGGCGCTGGCGAAGGCCAACCCCCAAGCGGAAAAACTGTACGACGTAAATCTGCGCCTTTCGTTTTACGACAGGGCGCTGTTGGAAGAACTGCTGGCCCTTTGCACCGTCTGCAAGGTAAACGACGAGGAGGCGGGCAAAGTGGGGGCGCTGTTGTTTGGGGAGGAAATGACGGAAGCCGGTTTTGCCGAAAAGGCGCTGGCGGCGTTTCCTTCCTGCCGCGTAATACTGGTGACGAAAGGCGGAAACGGCGCGGCGGCGTATGTGCGCGGCCAGGGCGTGTACGCCGTGGAAGGGCAGACGGTGGACGTTTGCGACACGGTGGGCGCGGGGGACGCGTTTGCCGCGGCGTTTCTGGCTCTTTGGCTTCGGACGGGGGACGTAAAAAAGGCGCTTTCTGCCGGCAACGCCGCCGGCGCGTTTACGGCTTCCAAACCCGGGGCGTTTCCTGCGTATGACGACGGGTTTGTGGAAACACTGCTGCGATAGGGTGCGTTTAGCGGGCGGTTTTGCTTTGCCGCTTGCATAGCGCAACCGCTTTTGCTGGCGGAGTTTACTGGATTTCGTGGCAAAACGGGCATAAAACCTTTGTCGTCGCCGTATCGGCGGGGGCAAAGGCGGTAAATTTAGCAATGCTGCGAATGGCTGCGGCGTTGGTTGCCGCGGAAGCCCCTATTTTGCGCTGCGGAAGGCGGGTTTTTATAATTGAAATGTGCCCGCTCCCCTGTCTTGCGCGTCGCAAGGTGCGGACTGCGTCTGGCGGAGTCGAATAGCCCCTTACAGCTTCCTGCGGAAGGTTGCAGGGTGGGGCTTGCG
>JAKPBM010000088.1 GCA_029778935.1 Bacillota bacterium
AGCTCCACCAGAGCGTCGTTTAACCCCAGCACCATGGAGCCGACGAAGTTCAGCTTTTCTTCCTCGATGACTTCCACTAGCGCCTTTTCGTGTATGTCCTCTTCCACGGCGATTTTCCGAAAGGCCTCATGCTTCTTTCCCAGCTCTTCATACAACTTTTCCGCGTCCCCTTCCCCCCGCTCCATCAGCTTGATGCCGAAGGTGATGCCGAAAAGGACGGAGATTGCCGTGTAGAAGAAGATTTTCCACCGGTTCGGCTTTTTCTCCACGCCGGTAAACTGTTTCAGCTCGTCATGGTGGCGGAGCTCATCGCTTGCGATGCGCGCAAGGATTTGGCTGTTGTGCTCGTTTTTGATGACGGAAGCCAGTTTCATGTAAATATGGTGTTCGGTGATTTCGTTTTTCTGCGCCTTTTGCAGAGCTTTTAATGTACCTGCGTCAATACTTATGCTCATCTTCCGCACTCCTTTGCCAAAATGGAGTCAGGCATAAAAGCCGGCTCCTTTAGATTATAGCACACTCCCGCGGCCGGAGAAAGCCCCGCCGGAAGGCAGACGCAAAAGGACAGCAGAGCTTAACCAAACGAGCCGCCTGCGCCGAATGGGAAAATCCCCGCCGCCCCAAGGTGCGCGAAACGTAACCTTCCTTGCAACAAATCGTAGACATTTTCGGCCGTGTCGGCTATAATGGTAGCAATTCTGCGTTTGCACATACGAGGTGAATGGAATGAGAAAAACCCTGCAGGATGTGGCGCGCTATCTCAAAGACACCCTGGTTCCCGAAGCAGACGAAGCGTATGCGATTCTGCCTGTTTACACAGCTATCCTGCCGGAGGAGGACATCCGCAAAGGCGTTTCGGCGTTCCGGGCTTTTCTGGTCCGCCTGTACGGCGAGGTGGAAGCCGCCGGCGCCGCGTACGACACCTGCAAAAAAGCCGCCCATGCATACGAAAACCGCACCTCCCTTTCGGTGTACTACCCGTTTCTGCACCATGTGCGTATCATACTGATGAAAATCGGATACTACGGCCGGTTCGGCGAAAGCGCGGGGGCGCTCTGCTGCGAAAATGTATTCACCCGGAAAATCACCGTCGGCAAAAACCTGGAATGCCTGCGGTTTCTGACAAGCTGCGGCCTGCGCTTTGACGGCATCGACTTAAATGACAAAAAGCAGGGGCTGCATGACACGCGGTCCATCACCGTTACCTGTCCCGACAACCCCGCCATGCTGGCCGGCCTGAAAATTATGGCGGTCGCCGAAGCCGACCACGGCACGTTAACAAACCAGGATGTTTTCCTGCGCTGCGACTACAGGGCCTTACAGCAGAAGGAAACCGACCCGCTCACCATCGTGCGGGAAACCATGCGCCATTTGCCCGCCGACATGCAGGCCTTTGCGCTCGACCTGCATCGCCGCTATGTGGACAAAGGGCTTACCTGCACCGTCGAGGTAAAAGGGTTCCATACGTACATAAAGTACAGCTTTAAGCGAAAAGACGTCTGGGGACTGAACGCGTCCCTCAGCAACGGCTGTCACATCAACGTGAAATCGACTAAGACGGACGAATATTATGACGAGATTCAAACATTTGCTCCCTTTTTGCAGTCCCTCATCGCGAAGGGATACGGCTGCGGCAGAAAACGGGAGATCGGCCGCTGCGACGGCGGCTGCCGCGGCATGCCCATCCCGCTGGACGCTTCGGTGCTGGAGATGAAAGACGATATTGTCAGATGGTTTGACCTGGAAGTGTCCTGCCTGCAGGAAAAATAGAAAAACACGCCGGAACCTTGTTCCGGCGTGTTTGCGTTTTCGGTGCCAACGGAGATTCGGTAGTATATACCACCGCGGAGCGTGTTCCCATCGGCCGGGAGATAAACCTGCCCCGTTCTGATTACGGCATACTCTTGCAATGCGCGCCTGCCGGCAGGCCTGTTGGAAGTAGTATTTATACGCATTAAATGAATTATTTACATATATGGCCGATTGTAAACAAAGGGTATAGTACATCTAATTTTTGTTATAATTTTGCACGTCATTACCCGCTATTTACAATTAAATGCACACTATCGCGCACTGTCAGCAC
>JAKPBM010000107.1 GCA_029778935.1 Bacillota bacterium
ATCCGCGACGTGGATATGGCCGAGGAAATGATGGAGTACACCAAGAACAACATCCTGATCCAGGCCGCCCAGGCGATGCTGGCCCAGGCCAACACCCAACCCCAGGGCATCCTGCAGCTCCTAAGATAACCTGAACTCTAACGGCAGAGCAGGGAGACGGCGTCGGCCGTCCCCCTGCTCTGTACAACCCGCCAGCTGGGATAAAACACGGGGAGAACCTACAAAATGCAGTTAATTCGCGTGGATGCCTTAAAGCCTGGCATGGTCCTTGGCGAGGATCTGTATGGCTCGGAGGGTGAATTGTTGTTGGCCAAAGGCCAGGAGCTGACTGCGCTGCATATTGCGCGGTTGGCGTCTTCTGTTTTTGAGGCCGTCGCTATTTGCGACAACGCCGTTTGCGACAACGACGATTTGGATTCGGCTCCATCAAAGCAAATTATCAGCGAAACGCTTCGCCGAAACACCACATTGGCGTTGACGAGCTTTTACAAGGCGGTACACACGGGGCAGAGGAACAGCCCCCAACTGTTTCAGCGGCTGAAGCTGCATTTAGAGGAGATAATAGACGAAATCCTGCACGACCAGGGAATCGTTATCAATATAAAGACTCTCAAGCGGTACGACGACTATACGTACCAGCACAGCGTAAACGTCGCCATAATCAGCATCGCAGTGGGCGCTTCGATGGGGATGAACCGCTTGGCCCTGTCACGGTTGGGAATGGGAGCTTTGCTGCACGACATCGGCAAAATCTTCATTCCCAAAGACATCATCCGAAAGCCCGGACGGCTCAGCCCGGAAGAACACGAAACGGTAAAGCAGCACACGGTGCTGGGCTACCGCTACCTTTCGGAGCACTGGGATGTGCCGATTGAAGCGCTGGTGGGCGTGCTTTCCCACCATGAGCGTTGCGACGGCTCCGGGTACCCCTACGGCCTGCGCAGGGAAAGGCTCTCCCAGGAGGCAAAACTCATCGCCATCTGCGACGTGTACGACGCCATGACGTCCGAACGTCCCTATCGCAAGGCGCTGTCCCCGTCGGAGGCGATGGAACATATTATCGGCAACTCCGGAATTCTGTTTGACGAAGACCTGATCGAACGGTTTTTCGCCAAAATCGAACCGTACCCCGTCGGAACGCCGGTGCTGCTAAGCAACGGATACCGGGGAGTTGTGGTGGAAAACCACAAAAACGCCCTCATGCGGCCCAAAGTGGCGGTGGGGGAATCGGAAGAAAGCAATATGTGTCTGGATTTACTCAATGATCCCCGCTGGTGGGATGTGACCATCATCGGAGTCGATCGGAAAAATAATCAGGAGTGTGATCCTGTGTGATTAGCGTATTAGTTGTTGACGACGCCGCCTTTATGCGGCTTGCCATTAAGAACGTGCTGACCAAAAACGGCTTTACCGTGGTGGGCGAAGCGGCCAACGGACGGGAAGCCGTCGAAAAGTACCTGGAGCTTAGACCGGACATCGTCACCATGGACATCACCATGCCCGACATGACCGGCATCGAAGCCGTTAAGCAAATCCGCGCCGAGGACCCGAACGCGAAAATCGTCATGATTTCCGCCATGGGCCAGGAGAACATGGTCAAAGAGGCCATTTTGAGCGGCGCCAAGTCCTTCATCGTAAAACCCTACAAAGAAGAGCACATCGTAATGACGCTCAATAAAGTTGCCGCCGCAACCTAAAAAGGAAGTGTGCACATGTCTGAATTTGCCGGGAACGATTCTCTGCTTGAGATGTTCTTGTATGAGACATCCCAGAACCTTGAGCAGTTGGAACAGATCATCCTGAAAACGGAGGAAGCCGGTGGCTTTTCGGAAGAGGCGGTTAAGGAAATCTTCCGCATCATGCACACCATCAAAGGCTCCGCCGCCATGATGTCCTTTGAGGACATTTCGAAACTGGCCCACAGAATGGAAGATCTGTTCTTCATCATTCGTGAAAATCCGGCGGTTTCGTACAGCTCATCGGAGATTTCGGATCTGGTTCTGGCGTGTATGGACTGTCTCCATCGGGAGCTGCAGAGCATCCGCGACGGGGACGCCGCCGGGTCCGAAGAATGCCGCCGCATGATCGAAAGAGTAGAGCAGCTGCATGCCGTCATGAAAAGCCGGGTGGACAACACTCCCGCCGCCGACTCCCCGTCGAAAGCGTCCGGTTCTCCCGCCGCGGCCCAGGGCGGCAACATCTCGGGCAACCGGTTTGAAGCGAAAATCACCTTCGAGCCGGACTGCGGGATGGAAAACATCCGCGCCTTTTTTGTGATTCAGGATCTGCAGCCCCTGTGTGCGGCGCTGGCGTATGAGCCTTCCGAGCTGGACGACGAAGCGGCGAAACGGATTCGGGAACAGGGTTTCCTTCTTCACATCACAACCCCGTTAAGCCGCGATGAGCTGGTACGGCACCTGAGTCAGACAGCACTGTTAAAAGACCTGGAAGTCAAGGAAGCGGCGCAGGAACCCAAGCCTGCCAAAAAAGCGCAGGAAGAGCCGAAGCAAACAAAAAGCGACGTAACGACGGACGAATACCGGTTCCAGCCGCAGAGCATGATCAGCGTTGGTGTGGCGAAGCTGGACCGTCTGCTGGATCTGATGGGCGAGGCGATTATCGCCGAAGCCATGGTGACGGAAAGCCCCGACCTTCCCGCCACCCCCATGCCTGACTTCCGGAAGGCCACGGCCCGGCTGAGAAGGATTATGCAGGAAATGCAGGACGCGGTGATGTCCCTGCGCCTGGTGCCGCTGGCCGGCACCTTCCAGAAAATGTTCCGGATTGTCCGGGACATGGGCAAAAAGCTCAACAAGCAGATTGAGCTGAAAATCAGCGGCGAAGATACGGAAGTGGACAAAAACGTCATCGAGCACCTGTCCGACCCGCTGATCCACATGATCCGAAACAGCATCGACCACGGCATCGAAAGCCCCGATGAGCGCGTAGCCGCGGGGAAGCCGGCTTACGGCACCATCCGCCTGGATGCCCACAGCGCCGGCGGCGACGTCATTATCACCATTTCGGACGACGGACGCGGCTTAAACCGCGAAAAAATCCTGAAGAAAGCAAAACAAAACGGCCTGTTAAACCGCCCCGAAGAGGATATGACAGACCGGGAAGTTTACAATATGATATTCCTGCCCGGTTTCTCGACGAAAGAGAACGTGACGGAGTTCAGCGGCCGTGGCGTCGGCATGGACGTGGTGGTGAAGAACCTGTCCGCCGTCGGCGGCACGGTTTCGGTGGACAGCACGCCGGGCAAAGGCATGAAGGTGACGATGAAAATCCCCCTTACCATCGCGATTATCGACGGTATGAACGTGGTGGTGGGCGATTTGAAGTACACCATTCCTACATCGGCGATCCGAGAGACCTTCCGCCCCACCAAAGACCAGATTTTCACGGACACCGAAGGCAACGAGATGGTTTGGCTGCGCGGCGAATGTCTGTCGCTGTACCGGATGTACAAACTCTGGAACATCCCGACCAATATCACCGAGCCGACGGACGGGATTCTGGTGCTCATAGAGCAGGACGGCAAGCGGCGCTGCTTTATGGTGGACTCTTTGCTGGGTCGCCAGCAGGTCGTTGTCAAGAGACTGCCTTCCTACGTGAAAAGAGGAGATCGGCTGGCGCATGCCGCGGGTTGCACCCTGTTGGGCGACGGCAGCATCAGCCTGATATTGGACGTGCCCTGGCTGGTCGGGGCGGAGATTTAATGGGGAAGGGAGAAGAAACGGTATGGATCAGCGGCAATCCCCCTTTGTTTCCGAACAGGACGAGGATACCCTGCTAAACCGGTATCTGATTTTTTCGCTGGCAAGCGAAGAGTATGCGTTGGAAATCCGGCATGTGACGGAAATCGTCGGTCTGCAGCCGATTACGTTTTTGCCGGAGATGCCGGGCTACATAAAGGGCATCATCAACCTGCGAGGATCCATCGTTCCGATTATGGATCTGCGCCTTCGGTTCGGGAAAGAATCCCGCGAGTACGACGAGCGCACCTGTATTGTGATCTGCCGGATGGAGGACATCAATATCGGCTTGATTGTCGACCGGGTGTCCGAAGTCTGCACCATCCCGGCGGAAGACGTTGCGCCGACGCCCGCTGTCAAGAAGGACAGCCACCGCTTTGTGAAGGGCGTGTGCAAAACCGATGGTAAAGTGAAACTCATTTTGGACTCCCATAAAATTGTTGCGGAAGACGATGTTCCGGCTGTGAAAAGTACCGTGGCCGGTGGGGAAGGAAGATGAACATGAAGAAAATGAATATGAAAGGGTTTAAGCTCAGTTTTAACTTTAAAAGCATCGCGGCTCGTATTGTCCTCATGTTTACCGCGATTTTGCTTCTCATGAACGGCATTTTCTTCTTTGTAGCCACTTATAAGAGCACCTCTTCGCTGGAAGAATCCATCGTCAGCGCCATGACAGGGATTACCGACCGTTCCAGCGTCGTGGTCAGCGAGCGGGTGCAGAACTACTTCAGCGCCCTGCAGGCCATCCGGAAACACCATTATCTCCAGCAGATCCACCTTTACAAGCGGGACATTAACCGCCTGTTCACCCGTATGACCCAGGAACAGGGCCACATGGACTACATCGTGGCCGATAAAACCGGCGCCGGTTACGCCGGCTCGGGCATTGAGCTGAAAATTTCCGACCGGGATTACTTTAAAAAGGTTATGTCGGGCCAGAACGCCGTTTCCGAGCCCTTCCGCTCCCCCTTCTACGACAACCAGCTGGTTATCGTCTTTGCCGTGCCCATTTACGACAACGACGACGATACCCAAATTCTCGGTCTGGTCGGCATTGTACGCAGCGGTTTTGAAATTTCCGAACTGCTGGACGACGTTACATACGGCGAAAACGGCTACGCCTTTGCCGTCAACCGCGACGGCACCATCATCGGCCACCCGCAGGCTGAACTGGTGGAAAACTTCGTGAACCCGCTGGCCGGCGACGTGTCCGGCCTGGATAAGTCCCTGGTTGAGCACATCGAGAAGATGGCCGCCCGGGAAAGGGCGTTCGGCGAGTATAAATTCGAAGGAAAAGAGCACTACATCTCCTACGCGCCGGTGCCGGGTACCGACTGGACGCTGGCGCTGACCGTGCCCAAAGCGGAGCTGACCACGGAAATCAAGGAATTGCGGACGATTATCATCGAAACCGGCGTAATTCTGCTGTCCGTCGGCATCCTGATGTGCGTGTTAATGGCCTTCTCCATCCGCAGCCCGATCCGGAAGCTGGAGCGCAAAGCCCACGAGTTTGCCAAGGGCGACCTCAACGTGCGGTTTAAGCTCAAACGGAAAGACGAAATCGGCTCGCTGGCTTCCGCGCTGGAGCAGGTGGCCGTCAACATGAACGAACTGATCGGCAGCATCTGGGTGGCGTCCGAACAGGTGGCATCCGGGTCGAAGCAGATCTCCGATTCGACCATCAGCCTGTCCCAGGGCGTCACCGAGCAGGCCAGCTCCGTCGAGCAGCTGACGGCGTCCCTGGAGGAAATGTCCGCCCAGACGAAGCAGAACGCGGAAAACGCCGACGAGACGAGCAAACTGGCGCGCCTGACGGAAACCTCCGCCCACCTGGGCAATCAGAAGATGCAGAGAATGCTTGCCGCCATGAACGACATCAGCGCGGCGTCCAAGAACATCAACCGCGTGATCAAGGTGATCGACGACATCGCGTTCCAGACGAACATCCTCGCCTTAAACGCCGCCGTCGAAGCCGCCCACGCGGGCCAGCACGGCAAGGGCTTTGCCGTTGTGGCCGATGAAGTGCGCAGCCTGGCGACCAAGTCCGCCGAAGCCGCCAGAGAAACTTCCGAGATGATCGAAAACTCCCTCGAAAAGATCAAGGAAGGTATGGTCCTGGCCGAGGAGACGGCGAAAGAGTTCGACCGCATCGTCAAGGAAATCTCCAAAGCCGCCGAGCTGGTGGAAAACATCTCCGTGGCTTCCAAAGAGCAGTCCGCCGGCATCGAGCAGATCAGCAAGGGCGTTATGCAGGTGTCCCACGTCATCCAGGCCAACTCGGCAACGTCGCAGGAAGTCGCCGCCGCCAGCGAGCAGCTGTCCGGCCAGGCCGAGCTGCTCAAAGAGCATGTAGGCAAGTTCACCCTGCGCACAGACGACGAGGGCAGCACCGAAGAAGAAGGGGAGATTATCCCCGAAGTGCTGGAGGCCCTGGAGGAAATGCGCAAGCAGAAAAAGGACAAAAAGCAGGATTCTCAGAAAAGCATAAACGATCAGGACTTCGGCAAGTATTAACGCGATTTGTCTAGAAAGGTAGGCACCATGGCACAGTTATCCGCTTCTCCGGGAGTCGTTTTCACGCTCCCTCACTTCAGCTACACGCTGTCCGATGAGGAATACCGGTTGCTGTCCAAGTTCATACAGGAAAATTACGGCATTTACCTGAAAGAGGAAAAGCGGACGCTGCTTTCCTCCCGCCTGCAAAGCCTGCTGGCGGATTTAAACTGCGAGAGCTTTGCGGACTTCCACAGCCGGCTGCTTACCGACGACAGCGGCGAAATCGCGGTGGAGATGATTAACCGCATCACCACCAACCACACCTTCTTCATGCGGGAAGCCGACCACTTTACGTTTTTTCAGAAAAAGGTGCTGCCCCAGCTGAAGGAGACGGTGAAAGACAGGGATCTGCGCATATGGTGTGCCGCCTGTTCCACGGGAGAAGAGTCGTATACCCTGGCCATGCTCATTGACGAATTCTTCCAGGAAGACAAATATCTCTGGGACAGAAGGATTCTGGCGACGGACATATCCTCC
>JAKPBM010000111.1 GCA_029778935.1 Bacillota bacterium
TGCCGCTATATTTTCACTTTACAACAAACGTCAGTTCATATTATTTTAACGTACTTTGCCCTTCCGGCCCGTATGCGCCAAGAATATTTCAACTCTATTTCGTCATTCGTTGATATTATAATCGTCATCGAAATTTCTTTATTTCCTCGTTTATTGCCGCTTACAACTTTCGGAAGACAGTATTTTTTGCGGATATAGAACATCCGACTGCGCACCCTGTTTTAAATTTGCTTTGCGTAGGTTACTTTTGGATATATAATTTTATAATATGTAACCTTATAAAAAATTAATATCTAAATATATTTTCATGCTTCTAAGCCGATATAAGTGGGAAGCATGTGCAATGACCGATTTGGAAAGAACAGCCGTCGAGCTGGAAGAAGACACGCTTAGAGACAAGTATCTAACCTTTTCCGTCGGCCAGGAGATCTACGGAATTGAAGTGCGGTATGTCACCGAAATCGTCGGCATCCAGACCATCACGTCCATTCCGAACCTGCCGGAGTACGTAAAAGGCGTCATCAACCTGAGAGGGAAAATCATCCCCGTGGTGGATGTGCGGATTCGCTTGCTCAAGGCCATGGACGAAATCAACGAGTCGTCCAACAACATCAACAAGATCATTAAAGTTATCGACGACATCGCCTTCCAGACCAATATCCTTGCGTTAAACGCCGCCGTCGAAGCCGCCAGAGCCGGCCAGCACGGCAAGGGCTTCGCAGTAGTCGCCGAGGAAGTGCGGAGCCTGGCCGGCCGTTCCGCCAACGCGGCGAAAGAAACCACGGCGCTCATTGAGGATTCCATCAAGAAGGCGGAAGCCGGTTCGAAGATCGCCCGGGAGACCGCCGAAGCGCTGGTGAAGATTGTCGAGGGCGTCGAACAGGTCAACGGCCTGATCTGCGACATCCGGCTTGCCTCCAACGAGCAGGCCGTGTCCATCGCCCAGATCAACCAGGGCATTACGCAGCTTTCCCAGGTCGTGCAGGAAAACTCCGCGTCGTCCGAAGAAAGCGCCGCCGCCAGCGAAGAGCTGTCCAGCCAGGCGGAAGCGCTCAAGCAGATGGTCGAACGGTTCCGGATCAAGAAGTCTGCCGCCCGCGCCGGCTCGTACGAGGACATGGGCGCGGATGTCATGAAAACCATCGAATATATGTCCAATAACAAGGAAGCCGGCCACGTTTCGAGCAAGTATTAAGCCGGTTGCCATAGGGCCTTTTATCCCAACACCGCGACAGCCAGGCGCAATTAAGCGCCTGGCTGTCTTTTAAATGGAATACTCCCACTGTAGATGTTTTTGGCAAGCTGGATATGAAAACGGTTGCTATATAGAGGTCATCACCGAAAACTTTTCCATTTATGTCCGGCACCGACCGGCCATTACACGCCGTCCACCGCCGCTGCCCTGGTACAGTTTCCGGGCATTGCTCATTCCACCGCCGCTGCCCCTGGTATCGTAACCCGGGCATTGCCCCCTCACCATAGCTACTCAGATATTGCTGCCACCCAAACCGGCGTTGGAACCGGCACAAAACGGCAGTATCTTCCCAATCCCCGTTTTGCCCCGGATACGGCGTATTCATTAGGCAATCGCAAAACTCATTATTCAAACCGCAACGGCGCAAATGCAAATTTCCCCAATAGCTGCCATTTCAACACCTCGTAACCCGTATCAACCAATGACCGCCCCCCCCCGTTACCCAAACTGCAAAACCCATTTTGCCAATGGCCTATATCCCAAAATCCCGCTCGCAAATTGTCTATACCGCATCAACCCGACTTGCTATCCGTCCCACAACCCAAACTCCATATCACACCCAAAAGCAAAAACAGCTTCCCGTGAACACACACATGGGAAGCTGTTTGCAAACTAACCATGCTCGCCCGGCAAAGGAGCGTTCATACGCCCTGCAACCAGCCGGTTAAGCCATGTGGGCCGGCATCATGCCAACCTACCGCGCGACAAACCGGTGCGAGGCCAATCCAGCGCATGCCAAATCCCAGCCAGCGCCGGGAAGGGCCCGTCCCCCTTACCCGAAAACAATCACCGCGTCCTTATTCTTAATTCGCAGCAGAATCGTCTCGATGATGCGGAAATAGTGGTTTAAATTTTTGGTTTCCAGGTAAGACGTAATCATATCCTGCCCGATAACCAAATCCATGTTGTGCGGCTCGGCGCAGACCAGAACTGCCTGATCGCCCTTCAGCACGGGCGTTTTGAACAGGTTGCCGTCCAAAAGCTTATTCAGCCTCTCATACTCGGTCGTGCCCGTGCCCGGCTGGAGCCTCTGCAGCTGGGCAAAGAGCTTCGGACTGACCGTCAGGGCTTTGCGGCCGAAAATGCCCCTTTCGGTAAAGGTGGCTAACGCCGCCGCTACGTCTATAAAGGGGTTCTCCCCTTCGCCCCAGTCGGAAATCGCAGCTTTCGTCGTGCCTTCTGCGGTCAGAAGGCCCTTGTAGCCGAAGGCTTCGTTGCCTAAGAAGATGAATTCGTCCTCCTTAATAGCTGCCTGCATGGCCGCCTGGGAAACGGGCGCCAAATCCACAGGCAGGCCCATCTGCTCACTGTACTCCAAATCTCGCCATAGAAGCGAGAAGTCCTGGTTTAACAGCGGAATAAACTGAAAGGTTCTTCCCTTGATAACGGAAAGGCTTCCTTCGGTTTCTTCCAGCAGCGCCACATTGTCCACCGGGACGCTTTGCACGCCGGCGCCCAGGGGGCCGTACACATT
>JAKPBM010000132.1 GCA_029778935.1 Bacillota bacterium
CGCCGCGTCCACCACGTCCCCAACGCTCCATCTTTTATTGACGGGCATCAGCTTGCTCCGCACCTCGCCAAAAGGCGAATGGAGCGAGATGGAAAGGGTGATCCCCAAATCGTATTCGGCGAGTTTTGCGATTTTGTCGCACAGGCCGCTGGTGGAAAGGGAGATATGCCGCTGGCCCACGCAAAGGCCGTCGACGCGCCCAGCCATCTGGATAAAGCGCACGGAAGCGTCAAAATTGTCCAGCGGCTCGCCGGTGCCCATCATGACGATGCTGTCGACCCTGTGCCCCGTGTCCCGACCGGCCGCAACCGCCTGCAGAAGCATTTCCGACGGGGCAAGGTTTCGTACCAGGCCGTCCAGACCGGACGCGCAGAAGGCGCAGCCCATGCGGCAGCCCACCTGAGTCGAGATGCACAGGCTGTTGCCGTGGCGGTAGCGCATGAACACGCTTTCCACCTGGTGCCCGTCCCAAAGGGTAAAGAGGTATTTGACCGTCCCGTCTTTGGACGTCTGCTTTTTCGCAATGGTCACAGACGGTATGGCGTACTCTTTGGCCAGCTCGGCCCGAAGGTCTTTGGGAAGCTCAGTGAACTCGTCGAAACTGGCCGGAAAGCGGTTCTGCCTTGCCAGAAGCTGGCGCGCCCGAAAGGAAAGCCACCCCTTTGCTTCGCACAAAGCGGCCAGCTCGTCTTCCGAAAGGGAGAGAAAATCAATTTTTCCGTGTACTTGCCAGGCAGACATACGCTATCCTTTCTTGTGTGTGTCGCGTTTTACGCCTTCCGCCGCAGCCTTGCTATGAAAAAGCCGTCGGTCTGATGGATATGGGGCAGAAGGGCCAGATACCCTTCCGGCGCGCTAAAAGGCGCGGGGAAGCGTTCAAAAAACGGCTCTAAGGCAAAGTCTTCGTGTTCTTTCAAAAAGGCGAACACGTTTTCCTCGTTTTCCTCCCGCAGAATCGTGCACGTGGCGTACACCAGCACGCCGCCGGGGCGGACATAGCGGGAGAGGTTTTCCAGTATGGCAAGCTGGAGCTTGGGCAGCTTTGCAATCTCTTCCGGCTTTTTAAAACGGATGTCCGGCTTTTTGCGGATAATCCCCAAATTGGAACAGGGCACGTCCGCCATCACAAAGTCGGCCTTCTTTTCAAGTTCCGGCAGAAACACCGTCGCGTCGCAAAGCTTCGGCGTCACGCAGGCAACTCCCAGCCGTCTGGCGTTTTCCTCGATTTGGGCCAGCTTGTGCTCAAGGATGTCAAAGGACAGGATTTGTCCCCTGTTTTCCATGAGCGCGGCCATATGCATGCTCTTTCCGCCCGGGGCGGCGCACCCGTCCACCACAAAAGCGCCGGGGGTAGGCGAAAGGGCCAGCGAAGCAAGCTGCGCCGCCTTGTCCTGCGCCGTGACATAGCCCTTTTGGAAGGCTTCCAGTTCGTCCAAAGCGCCGCTTTCGGTAAGATACAGGCAAGGCTCCAGCAACGAATCGGCAGTAACGGCGACCCCTTCCGCTTCCAGCGCGGCGGCGGCCTGATCCTTCGTCGCTTTGAGGGAATTCACCCGCACGCAGGTTTCCGGCGCGCCGTTGTTGGCGGCAAGCAGCGCTTCCGTCTGCTCCCCAAACTGTTTTTTGAGCTTTTTCACAAGCCACAAAGGATGGCTGTACTGTATCGCAAGCCGTTCTTCTTCCGTATCCGCAACGATTTCGGGCAAATTGCCCCTATGTTCGGCCAGACGGCGCAAAACAGCGTTAATCAGCCCCGCCGCGTTTGCGTTTTTTGTCGCCTTGGCGGTGGCGACGGCTTCGTTTACCGCCGCCGAGGGCGGAATTTTGTCCATAAACAAGATCTGATACGCGCCTACACGCAGAATTGCCCGCACCTTGGGGTGCATTTTTTTCATCGGAACCGACGAAAACCGGGCGATATAATAGTCCAGCAGGGCCTGGTTTTCCAGCACGCCGAAGCAGAGCCGCGTGCAGAGGGCGGCGTCCCGCCGGTCCAGCCCCGCCGCATCGAGCCTGGCTTTCAAAGCCAGGTCGGAATAGGCCTCGTCTTTTTCCAAAGCGGTCAGAAAGGCCACCGCCTGCCACCGTGCCGCCGAAACCGCCGGCATTACCTTCTCCTCCGGCCCTGCCGCAAAAGGAAGATACGCAGAAGCTGGGCGATTGCCGTGGCCAGCGCGGCCAGATAGGTAAGCGCCGCGGCGGTCAGCACTTTTTTCGCCCCGGGCACTTCCTGCGGCATCAGCACGTTGCCGTCTTCCAGCGCCCGGACGGCCCGCCTGGAAGCGTTCAGCTCCACAGGAAGCGTTATAAGCTGGAACAGCACCACGGCGGAAAACAAGAGCGCGCCGATGGCAAAAAGCATGTCGGAATACACCGACTCTAAAATAAAGCTCAGAAAAATCAAAGGCCAGGCCAGCATGGATCCGAACTGGGTAACGGGGATGATGGCCATGCGGATGCGGATGGGCGTGTACTCCTCCGCGTACTGGACGGCGTGGCCCGCCTCATGGGCGGCGATGCCCGCCGCCGCGATGGAACGGGAATCGTAAACGCCTTCGGAAAGGCGGATGACGTTGCTTCTCGGGTCGTAGTGGTCAGTCAACTGCCCGGCCACCCGCTCAATCCGCACGCCCCGCACGCCGTTGACCCGCAGCACCGTTGCCGCCGCTTCCGCGCCGGTCAGCCCCCGGGCGGAAGCGATTTTGGAAAAGCGGCTGTACGTGCTTTTTACCCGAAGCTGTGCCCACAGGGTAAAGAGGATGGCGGGCACAATGAGGATGATATAGTAAATATCAAATCCGTAGCCATAGCCGTAGCCGTAAGGCATCATACTCACCTCTAGTGTTACTCAAAAACATCTCCCGCTTGCACCCCGCGGCCGTTTAGGAAGGCCGAAGCGGGCATGTATTTTTTTCCTTCCGGCGCAAGCTCTAAAAGTTCCACGGCGGTATTCCCGCCCGTAACGACGCAGAGCCTGCCCTTGCCCGGCAGGAACACTTCGCCGGTTTTCCCGTCAGGTACATCGCCGGCAAAGGGGCGCATGTCGCTGATTTTGATTTTTTTGCCGTTTAGGGTTACAAACGCCCCGGGTTTG
>JAKPBM010000140.1 GCA_029778935.1 Bacillota bacterium
CGTTGCGTCCGCCTTCGCCGCCCGCATCGAAAAGACGACGGACATCGTTTTGACCGGCACCTTAACCGGCATCCCCTACACAAGGGAGATTTTCGACGGGCTGGAATCCCTCTACGGCGTCAAATACACCCTGCCCGAGCACGCCGAATTCGCCACTTCCGTCGGCGCGGCCCTCTGTTCGCCGGACGACATGTCGCATCAGCCGGTTTAACGGGCTGTCGGGGCGCCGTTTGCCATGTAAAGGAAGTTATTTTACAGGGAGAGACGCTTTTTCCGGCATCTAGCAAGGCGAAGCAGAGTTTTGGCAGCGCAATATTATTACTCATCCGCCTAAACCCGGGCCAATTCCATCCAAACACAACCCCCGCCCTGCCAAGCAGTATGGGCGGGGTTCGTTATTTAAAACGACTACCAAGGAGCTAAAAACAACGGATTGGCACGCGCTATTCGCCATGGACGGGCCGTCACACAGAACAAGCAGAACCGGGACAGACACTTTGTAACAGAGAATCACATTCTAGATGCAGGCAAATGTGACACTAAAGTGAAGACGCTCGCCATCAAACGGAGAAACCTTGCGGTATGGGATATCCCATGATATTTTCTACTCGGTCTTACAATAATTCCTCAAGTCCGCATGTAAAGTATATATCTTTACATTGATGCCTGTTGGGGATACATCCGATTAACCGGCTTTGCCGGTACCTTGACTGTATCGGGCCGGTCTGTCGCCGCCGGCGCCCGCTGCGCAAGCAGAAAGGAAAGGCGCAAAAACACAACACCCGCGGCGCGTTCCCTTCATGCGCGCCTGCTTTGCAAACGCTCGTCTTGGAGTTGGCACACGAGTGAGAAAAACTGTGAACCAAATTGTATTTGACTTTTATTTTCCCATGTGTTACCGTTAACGTAAGGTAAAAGGTGACAAAATCGGGGGGATCCATTTTGAAACCCAGGAGAAAATGGAAATCCGAGCATGTAATCTGCCTTGTCGCCGGCATTCTGCAGGTGTTGTACGTTGCGGCGTCGGTCCTGCTGGAAGTGTTTGATCTCCCCCTTTCGGTTGTCCCTGTGGTGGGTCCGGTTGCCGGGCGCATTGCCGGCGCGCTGTCTCCCGCCGTCATGGCGGCCATCCGTTTCTGGGATGCCGTATTTTCCGCATTCTTCCGAACAGCTCTGACGCTGCTGACGGGGCCGGTGCTGTATGTGGTGCGGTACCGCCGCTACTTCTACTATCACTATTTTCCCGTATGGCTCCTTCAAATCGGGCTGGCCGTTTTCTTCTGCCTGCTGCACAAAAAAGCAAGGGAAAAACGCGAAAGCCGGATCCGCACGATGCTTACGTCCCGGTAGTCTGGTTTTGCTCCAGCAGCTCTTCGACTAAGACACCGGTCGAAAAACCGGCCCCTCGGTTGATGTTTCTCTGGATGAGTATTTTCTCCAGGTTATCCTCGACGGCTTCCAGCAAATTGATGAGCGTTTTAACGGTCTGGTCATCCTGATTTTTGGCAAGAAACGCCGCAATCGCCGCCGCAAGGACGACGAGTTCTTCTCCCTTCAGACGTCGCAAGTCCAACGGCACCACCCCATAGATAGGGTATTCAGCGGAAAACCGAAAGTGCGGCAACTTCCTTTCTAATAAGCCAGGCAAAATAAAAAAGCAAGGCTTTCGGCCTTGCTTTTTTGTGTCTTTGGCGCGGGTTTGAGCCAACCGCAGGGGCAACGGCGCTTTGCCTATTGCCGGCTCTTTTGCTCCCGGTACTCGCTGGGCGACACGCCCGTAAGCTTTTTAAACATCTGGGAAAAGTACGACTGGGAGGAAAACCCGACGACGGAAGCGATCTGCCCCATGGACAAGTCGGTGCTTTCCAGAAGGTATTTGCTCTCTTCGATGCGCTTGGCCACGATGTAGTTGATGGGCGAGATGCCGTAGTCCTTGGTAAACAGGTGGGTGAGGTAATATTTGTTCACGTGGGCATGCTGGGCCAGGGTGTCAAGGGTGATGTTCTCCTTGAAGTGGGCGTCCATGTAGCACTTGGCCAGGTTGCTGGCCGTATTCACCTGCTTGGTGGACACGACGCTGAACCCGCTGTTGGCCATGCGCAGAATATCCACCAGCAGCACTTCCAGCAGGTTCTGGCACACCGTGTCGAAGTAGGGCTGCTGGGACTGGGCCTCATCCCACATGGCGTTCAAATAGGCCAGCAGCTTGCTCTTTTTGTCCTGGTAATTGAAATGGCGGTAGTTGTCCGGCGGGGCCGGCTCGTCGCCTTCGCTTTCGGGGCTTTGGAAGTCAAACTGGATGCCGTCGATGCCTAAAACGATGTACTTCAGCGGGTTGGAGTGCCACGACGACTCGGTGTGCTTTACGTGGGGGTTGACGATCACGTAGTCGTTTTCCTTTACTTCAAAGGAATCGTCCCCCACGTAAAAACGGCCCCGGCCGCTGATTACGTAAAAGACCTCCGCGAAGGTGTGGGTATGTAGGATGCTGTGCCAGTCGCCTTCGTATCGGGAGGTGCTGATGGATACCAGCCTCGCTTCAAACGGCTGGCCGGCCGGTTCCCGAAAGGATTATTGCTGTGTGCTCAAAAATGGGGCCTCCCTGTTTTTAGAGCGTTTTAGTATTTTTGCTCTGTATGTGAAAAAAGTGAAGTATAATTTCAACGCATCCAATTATACCTATACCCGAACAGAAAAGGCAAGTTTCAACAATATGCCTAATTGTTTCGGAATATTTTTCCAGCTTGCATGTGCAGTTTACACATTCTAACACATGTTTTAGCGTAAGGTTTCCCCGTTCCAGTTTTTGCGCGAATCGCAAGATTCTTAAAAAACTGCGCAAAATAGCAATAGGAAAATCCATCCCGAATTTTTATAATAAATTGTAAACTTCGAAGCATTTCTTTGAAGGAATTGTTACGCCAAGGAGGATAAAAGATGAAGAAGATAGTTAGCATCATCCTGGCTGTCATGATGATTCTGACTCTGGCGGCCGGCTGCGGCAAGACCGCCGACGGCGGCACCGGCACGGGCACGACGAAAGCCGGCGGCAACACCGGCGGCAACGAACCCGGAAACAAGGTGCTGAAAGTCGCGGCGCCTGAGACGGCTTACGGTTCGGATGTCTGGAAGGAAATCTGCGATGCCTTTGAAGCGGCCAACCCCGGCGTGGATGTGCGGCTTACCATCGACAAGAACCTGGAAGACATCATCGGCGCCCAGATGAAAGCCGGCGACTATCCCGACGTGGTTCACCTGGCCGTAAACCGCAAGGCCGGCCTGACGGAAACCCTGACGAAGGAAAAAGCGCTGGAAGACCTGACCGGCATTCTGGACATGACCGTTCCCGGCGAGAATGTGACCGTCCGCGATAAGCTCATTCCGGGCTTTACCGATACCCTGGTTACCAACCCCTACGGCGACGGCAAAACCTACCTCATGCCCATGTTCTACGCCCCCTGCGGCCTGTTCTACAACAAGGGCCTGTTTGAGCAGAAGGGCTGGGAAGTGCCCAAAACCTGGGACGAAATGTGGGCCTTGGGCGAAAAGGCCAAAGCCGAAGGCATTGCCCTCTTCACCTACCCCACAGCCGGCTACTTTGACGCCTTCTTCTTTGCCCTGCTGACCGAAATCGGCGGCCCCGAGTTCTTCAACAAAGCCATGACCTACACCGACGGCATCTGGGAAACCTCCGAAGCCACCCAGGCCTTTGACCTTGTGGGCAAGCTGGCCACCTACACCGACAAGACCACCGTTGCCACCGCCAACGGCGACACCTATCGTAAGAATCAGCAGCTGATTCTGGACAACAAAGCGCTGTTCATGCCCAACGGCACCTGGGTTGTCGGCGAAATGGCCGATGCGCCCCGCGCCGACGGCTTTGAGTGGGGCTTCACCGCTCTGCCGGCTATGACCGAAGGCGGCGATTCCTACTCCTACACCTTCTTCGAGCAGATCTGGATTCCGAGCGAAGCCGCCAACAAGGAGCTGGCCAAGCAGTTTATTGCCTACCTCTACTCCGACGAAGCCGCGGCGATCTTCGCCAAGCACGACGCTATCCAGCCCATCAAAGGCATCAGCTCCATCCTGACCGGCGACAACAAGCTGTTCTACAGCATCTATGACACCGGCGCCAAGGCGTCCATGGGCGGCTTTGCGGCCACCGAGCCTGTGGAAGGCGTTTCCATGAGCGACACCCTGTTCGGCACCATCGACAGCATCGTCAGCGGCAAAAAGACCGTGCGCGAGTGGCAGGCCGAAGTGGAAAGAGTCAGCGATCTTCTGAGAGCCGCCATGAAGTAAGCCAAACTGCTGACTTGCCGGTATTTGAAGCCAAATACTGCCGATTCTATCCCACCCTCTCTATAAATCGGCCATGAGATCAGATAACGGCGGGCGATTTCTGCTCGCCGTTTCTGATACTTTAAGGAGTGATCAGATGAAAAAATCAAAAGGCCGAAGCGTGTTCATCGCCACGTGCATCCTGCCGGCAACTATCCTCTTTGTGGTTTTCATGGTGATTCCCACCTTTGAAGTGTTCCGCATGTCCCTGTACCGCTGGGGCGGGTACTCGGCCAAGAAAACCTTCGTGGGAATGCAGAACTTTAAAATCCTGCTGCAGGACAGAAAGTTCTTCCAGTCCTTCCAGAATACCGTTCTGCTTATTGTCCTGGTGACGCTGGTCACCATCTCTCTGTCCCTTGTCATGGCGGCCATTCTGACCCGGGAGAAGGTTAAGGGGCAGACTTTCTTCCGCGTTATCTTCTATATCCCCAACATTCTGTCCGTGGTCGTCATCTCCGCTATTTTTTCGGCCATCTACGACCCCAATAACGGCCTGTTAAACAGCCTGCTCGGCATTTTCCGGGGCAAGGGCGCAGAGCCGATTTTGTGGCTGGGCGACCAGAACATCGTCATCTACAGCATCGCCATCGCCATGATCTGGCAGGCCGTTGGCTACTACATGGTCATGTACATGGCGAGCATGTCGGCCGTGCCGGAAAGCCTGTACGAAAGCGCCGGCCTGGAAGGGGCGGGCAAAATCCGGCAGTTTTTCACCATCACCATCCCGCTGATTTGGACCAACATCCGCACCACGCTGACCTTCTTCATCATCAGCAGCATCAACTTAAGCTTTCTGATCGTCCGCGTGCTGACAGACGGCGGCCCCGACAACTCGACCCAGGTGTTCCTAAGCTACATGTACAACCAGGCCTACACCAACTCGTCCTACGGGTACGGCATGGCCATCGGCGTGGTCGTGTTCATCTTCTCCTTCGCTTTGTCGGCCATTGTCAACGCCGTAACCAAGCGCGACGTGCTCGAGTATTAGGAAGGAGCATAGGCACATGAAACGGAAACACAATCCCGCCGAGGCGGCGTCCAAATCCGTCATCTACGTGGTGCTGATTCTCTTTGCCGTCAGCATCATCGTGCCGGTGAGCTGGGCGTTTTTCGCCTCCGTCAAGCAAAACGTCGAGTTTTACGGCAACCCCTGGGCTTTGCCGAAGGGCTTTTACTACCAGAACTTCATCGACGCCTTTAACAAAGCCAACATGGGTTCGTATCTTTTAAACTCGGTCATCGTGACCGCGGTGGCGCTGGCTATTTTGCTGGTCGTGGCGCTGCCTGCGGCGTAAGTTTTGTCCCGCACGAAATTTTTCGGAAGAAGGCTTCTGAATACTGCCTTTATGGGCGGGCTGTTTATCAACGTCAACTACATCGTCGTGCCCATCTTTCTGATGCTGGTCAACGGCGACAAGTGGCTGCGCAGCACCTTCGGCGAGGGCTTCCTGCTCAACAATATCGTCGTACTCGCCCTGGTGTACGCGGCG
>JAKPBM010000145.1 GCA_029778935.1 Bacillota bacterium
CCCCACTGGCACAAGGATTTCTCCCCCGTCCCCTGCGGGTCTTTGGACGACTTCAACGTCATGATGGGCCACGAAATCGCCCTGGAAATCCAGTCCGCCCGGGAGAACGGCCAGCAGCTGATCCTGATTCTCCCCGTCGGCCCCATGGGCATGTACCGCTGGGCCGTGTACTTCCTCAAAGCCTGGAACGTCCCCTGCGGCCACGTCCACGGCTTCAACATGGACGAATGGAGCGACGGCGAGGGCAACACGCTGGACCCCGCCAACCCCGGCGCCTTCCAAAACGCCATGGAGCAGGCCTTCTACGGCCCCTTGGGCGAACTGACCGTCCCGAAGCCCCAGCGCCACTTTGCCACCAAGGACGAGCTGCCCCGTTATGCCGGGCAAATCGCCGAGCTGAAAAGCAAAGGTGCGCGGCTGGTCACCGTCTACGGCATCGGCCGTATGTGCCACATCGCCTTCTGGGAACCCCAGTTTGCCGGCGAGTTTTCCTCCGTCGACGACTGGGCCAAACAGACCCACCGCATCGCCGCCCTGCTGCACCCGCTTACCATCGAGCAGAACGCCATCACCTCCTTTAAGAGCCGCACGACGCTCGTCCCCTGCCGCGCCAACACCATCGGCCCCGGCCTGTTTTTGCAGTCCGACCGCATGATTGGCGGCTGCGACGGCGCTTTGTCCCGCGGCATGCAGTGGCAGGGCATGTCCTTTTTGATGACGCTTCGGTACGGGCCGGACATCTGGGTGCCCTCGTCCTTTGTACCCACCAAACCGGGCAAACTCTTTTACCTGACCGAGCTGGCAGGACCTTTGGAGGCCGAATGCAACTGACAAAACCCCTTTCGGTTCTCATAAAACCCGCTTCCGGCGGCTGCAATCTGCGCTGCGCCTACTGTTTTTACCGGGAATACCCCAAAACGGTGCCTATAATGGCGCCGGAAACGGCGGATGCGCTTATCTCCAAAGCTTTCGCCTACGCTACAGGGCCGGTGAGCTTTGCTTTTCAGGGCGGCGAGCCGACCCTTTGCGGCGTGGAGTTCTTCGAACGCTTCTTTGCGGCGGTGGACAGATACAACGTCCGACGCCTGCCGGTGTTTTACGCTTTGCAGACCAACGGCCTGCTGGTAGACGACGCTTTCGCCGCCCTGCTGGCCAGTCACAACGTGCTGGTGGGGCTGTCTCTGGACGGGCCGGAAGAAGTGCACAACCGGCACCGGATGGATTTTACAGGGCATCCTTCCGCCGAAAGGGTACTGGCCGCGGCGGAAACCCTGCAAAAACACGGCGCGTCGTTTAACATCCTGTCGGTGGTCACTTCCGCCCTCTGTCAAATCCCCGACGAAACGTACGCATTTATGAAAACCCACGGATTTTCCTTCCTGCAGTTCATCCCCTGCCTGCCGCCCTACGGGCAAACGCCGGCCCAGTTCCCCTATTCGCCGAAACCTTTGGAGCTGGGGCGGTTTTGGGCCAGGCTGGCTCAGCTTTGGCACGCCGACTGGAAGGCTGGCACGTATGTTTCCATCCGGTATTTTGACAACCTGGTGGGTATGCTTTTAAACCGGCCGACGGAGCTTTGCAGCCTGCGGGGCATCTGCGCCAACCAGCTGGTGTTCGAGGCCGACGGCAGCTGCTACCCCTGCGATTTCTACGTCACGCCGTCGCTGCGGCTGGGCAATATCCTTGCGGACGATTTCGACGCTCTCCTGCGCCACCCCAAGGCCGCCCGGTTTACAGCGCCCGTCAAACCGGCCAAAGAGTGCATGGCCTGCCCCTACTTCGCCCTTTGCAAGGGCGGGTGCAAACGGGAGCGGGACGCGTCGGGCAAAACCTTCTTTTGCGAAGGCTACCGCGCCTTTTTTGAATCTTCCCTGCCGCTTCTGTACGACGTGGCACAGGACGTGGCTAAAGGCAAAACCCCTCCCCCGCCGAAGGGATAATTTTTAAGGAATCCGTCTTCCATAAGCGCAGTATCATCAAGAATGAAAGCATGAAGAAAAACCGCCATTTTCATGGCGGTTTTCTCTTTTTGCGGGCGGTATTTCCTTTTAAAACACTTCCTGACGCCTGTTATGGTCGTCCTGCGGCGTCAAATCCTGTTTTGCGCCGGTTCGGAGAACCTTGGAAGGCTGCCGTTTTGCTATCTTAAATCTCTTTCTGCAGATTGGAAAGAAATCTCCCGGCATGGCGCGCCGTCCATTTGGATGTGATGAAATATCTTATATCATCCGGTTCTGCAAATGCGCGGTTCTCATCAAGAATAAAGGAAAATCTTCCTAAACAGCGCCTAAAAGCATCGAGGGTTATTCAGGCGTTTTGCGCATGCGCTTCCTTTTTACCGGATAGCGCCTTGTTAGAGAAGATAGACCGGATATAAGAAAAGCCCTTGCTGCAAGGGCTTTTTGCATAAACAGCCTGTTCACCTTT
>JAKPBM010000152.1 GCA_029778935.1 Bacillota bacterium
CGGTAACAAGGGCGTTGTTTCCCGGATTCTCTCCCAGGAAGAGATGCCCGTCCTGCCCGACGGTACGCCGCTGGATATCGTGCTGAACCCGCTGCGCGTTCCCAGCCGAATGAACATCGGCCAGGTGCAGGAAACCCACCTGGGTTATGCCGCCGCCGCTTTGGGCTGGAAGGTGGCCACCCCCGTCTTCGACGGCGCTAACGAGCAGGATATTCAGGATACGCTGGTGTTGGCCGGCCTGCGCGAGGACGGCAAGTGTATCCTGTACGACGGCCGCACCGGCTTGCCCTTTGACAACGCCGTCACCGTCGGTTATATGTACTTCCTCAAGCTTCTGCACCTGGTTGACGATAAGATTCATGCCCGTTCTACCGGCCCGTACTCCCTTGTCACGCAGCAGCCGCTGGGCGGCAAGGCGCAGTTCGGCGGTCAGCGCTTTGGCGAAATGGAAGTCTGGGCACTGGAAGCTTACGGCGCAGCCTACACGCTGCAGGAAATTCTGACAGTCAAGTCCGATGATATCGTAGGCCGTGTCAAGACCTATGAAGCCATCGTCAAAGGACAGAACATTCCGACTCCCGGCGTGCCCGAATCCTTTAAGGTCCTTGTGAAAGAGCTTCAGGCCCTCTGTCTCGACGTTCGCGTTTTGGACAAGGACGGCAATGAGATCGACATCCATGAAGATGACGACACGCCCGCAGGCCATATGGACAGCGAATTCATCCAGTCGGAGGAAGAACTGGCCGAACAGGGCTTCGGGATGGAGGATGAAGACGGCCAGCCCTTGTTGACGGACGTTTCCGAAGAAATGACGGAAGATCTCCTGTTTGCGGACGGAGATGACGAAGATCTGTAAAGGTACGCCCCATCAACAGGGAAGACGGAACATGGAGGAGTTATATGAGCAAGTTGTCATTTGAAGCGATAAAGATCGGGCTTGCCTCACCGGATATGATTCGGCAGTGGTCGTACGGCGAAGTTAAAAAGCCGGAAACCATCAACTACCGCACATTAAAACCCGAGCGGGACGGTTTGTTCTGCGAGCGCATCTTCGGCCCGCAAAAAGACTGGGAATGCCACTGCGGCAAGTATAAGAAAGTTCGCTACAAAGGCAAGATCTGTGAACGCTGCGGCGTGGAAGTCACGCGCAAGTCCGTCCGGCGCGAGCGGATGGGCCACATCGAGCTGGCCGCCCCCGTGTCGCATATCTGGTATTTCCGGGGCATTCCGTCCCGGCTGGGCCTGATTCTCGATATCACCCCGCGGGTGCTGGAGCGCGTGCTCTACTTCTCGCTGTATATCGTAACGGACCCCGGCGACACGCCCTTGGTCAAAAAGCAGACCTTAACGGAAAAAGAGTACCAGGAGTACTACGAAAAATACGAAAACGACTTCAAGGCCGAAATGGGCGCCGAAGCCATCCAGAAGCTGCTGAAGGAAATCGACCTGGACCAGCTCAGCAAAGAGCTCCGGGAAGAGCTGAAAACCGCCACCGGCCAGAAGAAAATGCGCATTATCAAGCGGCTGGAGGTTGTCGAGGCGTTCCGCCTGTCGGGCAACCGCCCCGAGTGGATGATTCTGGAGGTCATCCCCGTCATCCCGCCGGAGCTTCGTCCCATGGTGCAGCTGGACGGCGGCCGGTTCGCCACCTCCGACTTAAACGACCTGTACAGAAGGGTCATTAACCGCAATAACCGCTTAAAGAGGCTTTTGGAGCTGGAAGCGCCGGAAATCATCGTGCGCAACGAAAAGCGCATGCTGCAGGAAGCCGTGGACGCCCTCATTAACAACGGCCGCCGCGGCAGACCGGTAACCGGCCCCAACAACAGGCCCTTGAAATCCCTTTCCGACATGCTTTCCGGTAAGCAGGGCCGGTTCCGTCAGAACCTGCTTGGCAAGCGCGTTGACTACTCGGGCCGTTCGGTTATCGTTGTCGGCCCCGAGCTGAAGATTTACCAGTGCGGCCTGCCCAAGGAGATGGCGCTGGAGCTGTTCAAGCCCTTCGTCATGAAGTCTCTGGTGGAGACGGGTGTTGCCAACAACATCAAGAGCGCCAAAAAGATGGTCGAGCGCGCCCGCCCCGAGGTGTGGGACGCGCTGGAAGAGATCATCAAGGAGCATCCCGTCATGCTCAACCGCGCGCCGACGCTGCACCGTCTGGGTATCCAGGCGTTCGAGCCGGTGCTGGTGGAAGGCCGCGCGCTGAAGCTGCATCCGCTGGTCTGTACGGCATATAACGCCGACTTCGACGGCGACCAGATGGCCGTGCACGTGCCGCTTTCGGCGGAAGCCCAGGCGGAAGCCCGCTTCCTCATGCTTTCGGCCAATAACCTCCTGCGCCCGCAGGACGGTAAACCCGTCACCGTTCCGACCCAGGACATGGTTTTGGGCTGCTACTGGCTTACCATGCTCCGGGATGTGGAGATGCCTGCTTCCAAGAGCGAATACAAGCGGTATGCCAGCGAGGAAGAAGCCCAGATGGCTTACGAAAACCATATTATCTCGCTGCACGAGCCGATTCTCATCCGTAAGACCGGCGTCGTCAACGGCAAACGCATCACCCGCATGGTCGAAACCACCATCGGCCGCGTGATTTTCAACGAAAAGATCCCGCAGGATCTGGGCTTTGTGGACCGCGCCGTGGAAGGCCACGAGCTGGACTATGAAATCTCCGAAACCGTCGGCAAGTCGCAGCTTTCGAAGATCATCGAGCGCTGCATCAAGAAACACGGCTTTGCCCGCACGGCGGAAGTGCTGGACGACATCAAGGCCATGGGATACCACTATTCCACCCTGGGCGCCATCACCATTTCCGTCGCCGACATGACGATTCCGGAGGAGAAGAAACGGCTGATCGCCGAGACGGAAGAACAGGTTCTCGCCATCGAGAAACAGTTCAAGCGCGGCTATATCTCCGCCGAAGAGCGGTACCGCCTGATTTTAAACGAGTGGGAAGACACCACCAACAAGGTTTCCGACGCGCTGTTCGCCATTCTGAAACCCGACAACCCGATTAAAATCATGTCCGACTCGGGCGCCCGTGGTTCCAAGGCGCAGATTCGTCAGCTGGCCGGTATGCGCGGCTTAATCAGCAACACCGCCGGCCGCACCATCGAAATCCCCATTAAGGCCAACTACCGCGAAGGTCTGACCGTTCTCGAATACTTCACCGCGTCCCGCGGCGCCCGAAAGGGTCTGGCGGACACGGCTCTTCGTACGGCGGACTCGGGTTATCAGACCCGCCGTCTTGTCGACGTGGCCCAGGACGTCATCATCCGCATGGAAGACTGCGGTACCCACGAGGGCATCGAAGTCTACGAAATCGAGGACAACGGCCAGGTCATCGAAAAATTCGAGGACCGGCTCGTCGGCCGCTACCCGGTGGAAGACATGCTCCTGCCGCCGCAGGACGTTGTGGACCCCGAAACGGGCGAAGTCAAGATTGCCAAAGGCTCTCTGGGCTCTGTCTCCCGCGACCGGATTATCACGGATGAGGACGCCAAGGCCATTGTCGCTTCCGGCATGACCAAATTCCGCATCCGCTCCGTGCTCTGCTGCGCGGCCAGACACGGCGTCTGCGCCCGCTGCTACGGCTCCAACCTGGCCACCGGCGAGCCCATGAACCTGGGCGAAGCTGTCGGCATCATCGCCGCCCAGTCCATCGGCGAGCCCGGTACGCAGCTGACCATGCGTACGTTCCATACGGGCGGTATCGCCAGTAGGGACGCAAAAGACATCACCCAGGGTCTCCCGCGCGTTGTCGAAATGTTTGAGGCAAGAAAGCCCAAGCACACGGCGACGCTGGCCGAAATCGGCGGCACCATCCATATCGAGGATGCCAAGAAGGGCTCTTTGAAGACGGTGACCATCCAGGGCGAAGACGAAGTCCGCTCCTACCAGATTCCCGCTTCCGCCGGCATTCTGGTTCGGCACGGCGACGTGGTCAAGAAGGGCGACCGCCTGACCGAAGGCAACCTGTACCCGCAGGATGTTTTGCGGATTCTGGGCGTGGAAGCCGTGGAAGCCTTCCTGATTCAGGAAGTGCAGAAGGTCTACGGCCAGCACGCGCTGGACATCGACGACCGCCACATCGAGATCATTATCCGCCAGATGATGCGCAAGGTGCGCATCGAGGATCCCGGCGACACCGACCTGCTGCTCGGCGCCTTTGTGGATCGGTTCGAAGTCTTCGACGCCAACCAGAAGATCCGCCAGCGCATCGCAAACGGCGAAGTCGGTCTGCGCGAAGCCGTGTACGTGCCCGTGCTGCTGGGTATTACCCGCGCGTCCTTGGCCACGGATTCGTTCCTGTCGGCCGCGTCCTTCCAGGAAACGACCCGCGTGTTGACCGACGCTGCCATCAAGGGCAAGGTCGACCCGCTGCTCGGCCTGAAGGAAAACGTCATTATCGGTAAGCTCATCCCCGCCGGCACCGGCATGTCCGGCTACCAGGACCAGGTGGGCGACGACGACACCGACAACGCCGACTTCCGCCATGCCACGGGCAGCGACTACTACCCCGACATGGACGGCGTGGACGACTCCGACATGGAGGAGCAGGGAAGCGACGACGCTGTTTCCCTCGACTACTAAACCTACCTGAGCGAACGGAAAACGTGTTCCGAAAGATAGGTTCCGGCACCGAAACTCTCGGTGCCGGAACCAAATTTTATGATTCCTGTTATAATCTTTTGCAAAATGGCAAAAGATAGGAAATAAGCGCTCGGCCGCATGAGCGCCGGATCCCGATAAAAACGTCAAACAGTTTGAAAAATATCACAAAATCTAAAAGCTAAGACACTCTCCGGCATTTTCATAGCTATTTTTGTCTTGACTTTGAATCCTGATTATGATAAAATGGCTATTGTTGATGAAAAATCGGAAAGGAGGAAAACCATGCCAACCTTTAACCAGTTGGTTCGCAAAGGTCGGGAAAAGAGCTTGTATAAGTCCTCTGCGCCGGCATTGCAGGTCGGTATGAACACGCTGCGCCGTGAGCCCATCGATCTGAGCTCTCCGCAGAAGCGCGGTGTTTGCGTCGAGGTTAAGACCATGACGCCCAGGAAGCCGAACTCGGCTATCCGGAAAATCGCGCGTGTCCGTCTTACCAACGGCATCGAAGTTACCGCCTACATTCCCGGTATCGGCCATAACCTGCAGGAGCACTCCGTGGTTATGATCCGTGGCGGACGTGTTAAGGACCTGCCTGGCGTCCGTTACCACATCATCCGCGGCGTTCTGGATACGCAGGGTGTTGCCAACCGCAGACAGGGCCGCTCCAAGTATGGTGCGAAGCGTCCCAAGGCGGCTACCAAGAAGTAATCAACCCCATCTGCTTTGCCAGGGGATTATATATAGATAGCAAAAGATATCTAATATAGTTGCGGTTTTGCCGCATCCTCTGCAAGGCGCCAGCAAGAGCTATGCTCTTGAGTACCTGTGAACTCATTTCTTAATGAAGGAGGGAAGTTTTGTGCCAAGAAGAGGAAATGTTCCCAAGCGGGAAGTTCTCCCCGATCCTGTTTATAATTCGGTGGTCGTGACGAAGCTGATCAACGGTGTGATGTACGACGGCAAAAAAGGCGTCGCGCAGAAGATCGTTTACGATGCTTTCGATATCATTGCCGATAAGACGGGCAAGAACCCGCTGGAAGTGTTTACGACGGCTATGAACAATGTCATGCCCGTTCTCGAAGTCAAGGCCCGGCGTCTCGGCGGTGCCACCTATCAGGTGCCCGTAGAAGTCCGCGCTGACCGTCGGCAGACCCTTGGCCTTCGTTGGCTGATCAACTACGCCCGGTCCCGCAGCGAGCGGTCCATGGCGGAACGTCTGGCCGGCGAGATCATGGATGCCGCCAATGAAATGGGCAGCGCCGTCAAAAAACGCGACGATACGCACAAAATGGCGGAAGCCAACCGCGCCTTTGCGCACTATCGCTGGTAATTGGGCCTGGTTTTCCGGCCGAATCCACGCAAAATATGCTTAACGCAACCGCCGGAAAGGGACAGGTCTGTCGCCGGCGGAATCTAATATGAAACGGCGGGTTTTTACTAACCCGCGTTGAAGGAGTAGAACATGCCAAGGCAATTTCCATTGGAGCTAACAAGAAACATCGGGATCATGGCGCACATTGATGCGGGTAAAACCACTACCACCGAGCGTATTCTCTATTACACCGGCCGTAACTACAAGCTGGGAGAAACGCACGAAGGTACCGCAACAATGGACTGGATGGAGCAGGAACAGGAGCGCGGAATTACCATCACTTCGGCGGCAACCACCTGTTTTTGGCAGGG
>JAKPBM010000159.1 GCA_029778935.1 Bacillota bacterium
ATCTTCGCAACGGCTGCCACCACATCACCATTTCCGACATCACCGGCCAGACCGGCGACGACGTCGTCGCCCTGACCGCCATCGTCCCCGACGAGTACACGCCCCACCCCGGCGGCAGTCTTTACACGACCCACGTCATGCACGGCGACTGGAGCCGGCGGGAGCGGGACATTCACGACATCCTTATCCGCAACGTCATCGCCACTTCCTACCTATGCTTTATCGTCCGCCTGCTGCCCTGCAACACCCGCATCTGGAACGTGGTCATCGACGGCGTGGTGGACGCTTCCGAAGGCGGCGTCCGCCCCCACGGCGGCGTCATTCTGCTGGGCGAAGGCGACTCGGCCTACGGCCGGAACCTGCCCGACGGACTGACCAGCATCACGATTTCCAACGTCATCTGCAACAGCAGCCAGGCCATTCTCGTGCCGGGCTATCTGAAAGACTCCGTCATCACCAACGTCGTCAACCGCAACCCAAACTGCCCGGTTGTGAACGTCCTGCGCGAAGGCGGGCTGCAGAACGTGCTGACAAGCAACCTCTGCACGGTGCAATAGCCCTGTTTGGAGGATGTTGCGGGGCAGAACGTTTCCGACAGAGCAAAAAGCCCCCGCCACCCCCGGCAAACGCGGCGCCCGGCCGCTCTGTTTGTGCGTCCAGCGGGTTTCTCCGCGCCCCTATGCAAAACCGCCGCTTCTCTTTCCCTTGAAATTTGGCATTATGCGGCCTCAAACAGCAAAAAATGCGGATTCCGAGGAATCCGCATTTTTTAATGCCATATTTTGCAATCCGCTTCCGCCTAAACCTACTCCGTTCGCAAAGCGACGACGGGGTCTTTCTTGGCCGCACTTCTGGACGGGATCACGCCGGCCATCAGCGTCAGCACCATGCTGATGACAATCAGCGTCACTGCCGTACGCAGCGGCAGTATGGCGTTGAGGTTGGCAAGCCCCGTCAGACGGTGCAGGATCAGGTTGATGGGGATGCAGAGCAGGTAGGTAATCACCACGCCGAGCAGGCCGGCGGCAAAGCCGATGATCATCGTCTCCGCGGTGAACATGCTGGATACGTTCTGCTTGGAAGCGCCGATGGCCCGGAGGATGCCGATTTCCTTCGTGCGCTCCTGTACGGAAATGAGCGTAATCACGCCGATCATGATGGAGGAAACCACCAGCGACACGGTGACAAAGGCAATCAGCACGTAGGTGATGGCGTTGATAATCGTGGTGACCGACGACATCATCAGGCCCACGTAGTCCGTGTAGGAGATTTTCCGCATTTCGTCGACGTTTTCGTTGTACTCCGCAATGGCATCCTTAATCATGTCCTTGTCGGCAAAGGTGGCGGCGTAGAGATTGACGGTCGCCGGGCTGTCCAGGTCCACAAGGCCGAGTTTGATAAGGTTATCCTCGTAAGTGGAGTCGGAAAACTCCAGCACTTCGTCATAGTACTTGGCGCACATCTCGTCCGTATACTGGGCGGCGGACATATCCAAAGCCGCGGCCAGCTGTTCGCTGGTCATGGCGCCAAGCTCTTTTGCCATCTGGGCGGCGTACTGGCTTTTAAACTGCTCTGTCAGGGCTTTGGCAAGCAGCTCTTTCAGGTCGTCGTCGCTCATGGACGCCAGGTAGCCGGCGATGGTCTCCTCGTCCATGCCCGTCTGCTGGGCGATGGCCGGGCCGATGGCCGCCTCCATGTCTGCGCGGCTCATGCTGCCCAAAGTGTTGGACACAAACTGGTTCACCGCTTCTTCCGGCGGAATGCTCATGATCTTCACATAGGTGGCCGCCTTGCCGGAAACGTCCAGCGAGGCGATATACTCCCGGAACTCAGCCGCTTTGTCCGCCACGGAAACCGAACCGTCCGTGTCTTTAAAGGGCAGCCCCGTGAAAATGTCCGTGTTCGGGTTTTCCAGCTGGGCTTTCACCGCGTCGGAATTGGCCGCGTGCTCGATGATATACTCGGTCAACATGTAGGTGTAGCCGATATAGCTTCTGTCGGAGGCGGCGATGGCGCTTTCGCTGGGCTTGGCGATGCCGACCACCCGGAGGGCCAGCCCGTTGTCGTAGAGGTACTTTAAGCCGGCTTCGCTGTTCCGAAGGTCGGTGTAGGTGCCCGTTTTCTCATCGTAGGTGTAGCAGTCGGCGCTCAGAATGGTGCGGAAATCCATGTTGCAGATTTCCTCGAACGACCATTTCTTGAGTTCATAGTCGATGGTGGTGCGGTTCATGGCCGCTTCCATCAGTGCCTTGATTTCCTCTTCCGATTTCAGGCCCAGCGCGTACAGGGTCAGATCGTCCACTTCGTTGTTTTCATCCACAAACAGGACAATCTCGTCATACCGGGACGGCCAGTGGCCGTACACCAGATCGTACTGCTTTTCGATCACGCCGTTAATCGGCTCCCCGTTTTCCCCGGGAATCAGCTCTTTCCAAAGGGACCGGGCGGACGACATCATGGACGAATTCATAAACGGCTGGTTCCGCAGAGCAAACATGCTCGACATATCGACGCCCATGTACCGTTTCATGATTTCCAGCGTCAGCGCTTCCGTATCGGAGCGGATGATCGTGCCGTCCACGTTTTTGGTGTAAATCTGCAAATCGAGGTTGTAGGAATACTGCACGCCCGAAAGCGCCTTGCCAAGCTTACTGGTCTCGTCGGCCTGCTCTCTTTCGATAAACTGTTTGAAGGCCTTGAGGTCGTTTTCCTGGGCTTCCAGAGAGCTCATGGCGTTGACAAATTCATAGAGCATGGCTTTCTGGTAGACGGCGTCGTCTTCATGCTCGGAAATGGACCTGGCCTTGCCCATAAACGTCGTCAGCAGCGTGGACATGTCCATAGTCTGGGACTCGATAGTCAGCGGGTAGGAAGAAAGCGTTTCCTCCTGCACGTGGTTGATAAAGGTGGTGGTGCCCTGGGACACGGCGTAAATCAGGGCGATGCCGATAATGCCGATGGAGCCGGCAAAGCTGACCAGGGCCGTTCTGCCCTTTTTCGTAAAGAGGTTTTTGAGCGACAGGCCAAACGACGTCCAGAAGGACATGGACGGCTTTTTCTTTTTGCGGTTGACTTCCTCCCGGCTTTTCGCCTTGGCCGTTTCCCGCTTTACTTCCTCGTCGCCTAAGGGCATGCTGTCGCTTAAAATCCTGCCGTCCAGCATGCGCACAATGCGGGTGGAGTACCGTTCGGCCAGGTCCGGGTTGTGGGTGACCATGACGACCAGGCGGTCTTTGGCGATTTCCTTTAAAATGTCCAGCACCTGCACGCTGGTTTCCGTGTCCAGCGCGCCCGTCGGCTCGTCGGCCAGGATGATGTCCGGGTCGTTGACGATGGCGCGGGCGATGGCCACCCGCTGCATCTGGCCGCCGGACAGCTCCGACGGTCTTTTTCGCAGCTGATTGCCCAGGCCGACCCGTTCCAGGGCCTCTTTGGCTCTTCTGCGCCGCTCCTTCTTGGAAACACCCGACAGGGTCAGCGCCAGCTCCACGTTGGCCAGCACCGTCTGGTGG
>JAKPBM010000169.1 GCA_029778935.1 Bacillota bacterium
GCTGGAAACGCTGCAAAAAGAGCTGGGCAGCGTGATTTACGCCGTGGACGCGGAGTCCATGGAAAAGGCGCTGGTGGAAACGCTGGCCGAAAAGGGGCTGACCTTTGCCGCCGCCGAATCGTGCACCGGCGGGCTGTTGTCCCAGAAAATTACGAGCGTTCCCGGCGCGTCGGAAGTGTTTTACGGCGGCGTGGTGTCCTACGCCAACGCGGTGAAGGAAGACGTATTGGGCGTGCCGCAGAAGGTGCTGGCCGAGCACGGCGCCGTGTCCGCGCCGGTGGCGGCGTATATGGCCAGGGGCGTGTGTAAAATTACAGGCAGCGACATCGGCGTCGGCATCACGGGCATTGCCGGGCCCGGCGGCGGAAGCGCGGAAAAGCCGGTGGGCCTTGTATACGTGGGCCTTTGCGTAAAGGGCGCCGTGATGGTGAAGAAGCTGGATTTGGGCGGCATCGGCCGCGACCGGAACATGATCCGGCATTTGGCGGCGCTGAACGCCATGCACATGGCGCTGGAATTTTGCAAAAAGAGCTGACGGTACAGGAACGTAAGCGGGCGGGGCGGCTCCCTGTCCGCTGAAGAAAGCCGCAAAGGCAGAAGTGTTCGGGGCGGGGATATTAACCTGCTGACGCACAAGAGTAAAAGGCGGCGTTGCGCCTTTCGTGGTTTGTTCTTTTATATGAAGCTGGTATATGAAGCGGGAAACTAGGTTGCCGGAATAAGCCCGCCTGCCCAAAGGGACGGGAATGCGCCACCATGTATGCGTGCTTCGTCTGGCTTAGGGCGAAGGCGGTTTTACCTTGAGCAGCCCGATTGCTTTCCTCTTTCACTCGTCCGTTATGTGGCCGGCTTTGTTCGGCATAGCCCGGCGCGAAAGGAAAAAGCGCCTTTGCCAAACGGCAAAGGCGCACAAAAACCTGCGTGTAAAACGGCCGAAGCCGGAAAGCTGGCGCTAACACACGAAAAAAACCGTCGCCATACGCACATACAAGGCTTTTCCAAGAGGAGGCTGCGCGGGACGGGAAATGCGGCTTGCCCCATTCCGGTGAAGCGTTAAGCTTGCGGCGGATATACGTTTTGCGCCGATAAGCGCTAACTGGTGCCTGGACATAGGCAGAGGGCCTTGCAGATGGCGCCGTAGACTTCCTTTGGCGAATCGGCCCGGTAGGTGGCCTGCTCCCACTCAAAGGGTTTGCCGTAGCCGTAGGCGGCGGCGACGGTGGGGATATGATTCTCTCTTCCGGCGACAAAATCGTCCAGCCGGTCGCCGATAAACACGGCAAAACCGGGGGACAGCTGCAGCAGCAAGTTCCGCAGCGTATCGGTTTTGGACTTTTTATGGGAGGACATAACCATCGCGAACAGCGCCCGTATGCCGGTGCACTCCAGCGCCAGGTCGATATAGTCCGGGCATTCGTTGGAGCAGATGGCCAGCTGAAACCCGTCGTCTAACAGTTGGTGGAGCAGATCCAGCGCGCCTTCGTACAATGTGGCGTGCTCTTGCATGGCCTTGCGCTCCAGCGGGCGGAACAGGTCGTATATCATCTCGGTGGGCATGGTC
>JAKPBM010000180.1 GCA_029778935.1 Bacillota bacterium
TGAAGACGCCCTTGCCCATGAACAGTTCATGCAGCAGAAGTGCCGAGAAGTAGCCGGAAAAATCAAAGACCCGGAACTGAGAGCGTTCGTGGAAGGCATGGCCTCCGCCCATCAGAAGAACTTCGGCAAGTTCTTCCAGCTGCTTCAATAGGGGAGGATAGCGTATGGACGACAAAACCTTAATGCAGGATTTATTGAACACCCATAAGGGCTTGTGCGACTTGTACCTGCACGGCGCCATCGAGTCCGGTACCCAGAACGTGCACTGCACCTTCACCCAGGGCCTGCAGGACGCGCTTTCCATGCAGAACCAGATCTACAGCCAGATGTCCCAGCGCGGCTGGTATCAGATGACCCCGGCCGAGCAGAACAAAATCGAGCAGACCAAGCAGAAGTTTTCCATGCAGGCCCAGCAGCAGGGCTAAGAAAAGCAACACCGGCGCGGTTTTCCAGCCGCGCCGGTTCTTTTTTTACAAAAACTACCTTCCTCGCCCTCCTAAGGTTGACATAGGTTTTCCCAGAGAAGTATAATACGGGTAATCGGGAGGGATGTTTATGAAAAAGGTCATCGAGCAGGGCGAACAGATTGTAAAAAAAGTCAAAAAGAGCTCGTTTATGCAGGAGTTTCAGGCCTTTATCAACCGCGGCAACGTGGTGGACATGGCCGTCGGCGTGATTATCGGCGGAGCGTTTTCCAAAATCGTATCATCTTTGGTAAACGACATCATCACCCCGCTGCTGAGCCTGATGTTAGGCAAGGCCAATTTTTCCGACCTGGTGCTGGTATTACGGGAAGCGACGTACAACGAAGCCGGCGAAGTCGTAAACGCGGCGGTAACGCTCAATTACGGCAGCTTTATCCAGTATATCATTGATTTTCTGATTATCGCGCTTTCCATTTTCGTGGTCATCCGGACGATGGGCAAAGTCCGCGCCCGGATTGAGAAGATGGAAAAGGAAAAGCTGGAGAAGCGGGAAGGCCAGGAGCAGGCCGAAGAAGAAAAGCCGGCGGAGCCCGCCCCCGAGCCGGAACCCACCAGGGAAGAAAAACTCCTGATGGAAATCCGCGACCTTTTGCAGAAAAACGCAGAATAAAAAAAGCGGCAACGGAAATCCGTTGCCGCTTTTATCGTTTATGGGGTTGTCTGGGCCGGTTCGGTCAGCGTGTCGTTTTTACTGAAGGCTTCCTCGTAAATCCATTCCTCATAGATGCGGCGCACGCCGGTGCGGAACCGGATCATTTCGGCGTCCAGCGTCCTTTGCATATCCACCAGAGCGGGCAGGCCGGTTTCTTTTGTCTGCAACGCTTTCTGCAGCGCCGCCCGCAGGTCTTCCACCAGAACATCCATCTGCGCTTTGGGCAAGGGGCGGCCGGCCTTGGGCCTGTAAGTCGTATGGTAGTAGGCCACAAGGGCGTCAGGCCCGCCGGATGTGTACAGCGACAAAGCGGTCACCGCCGATTCCACCGACAGGCTTGGCTGTTTGGACGCGGGCAGCAGGATGTTGATATACGTTTTGGTCACCTTGTCCGTCGCCCTGGCCGCTTCTATGAGGGAATCGGCGGAAGTTTCAGGCGAAAAGTCGTAGGCGGACACTTCGGCGACCAGCTGGGCGAAGGCTTCGTTTGCTTCCCGGGTGTAGAGGTTGCCAAGGGAAACAGCGCCGTAGGCCATCAGCCCCGCGGCGCCGACCATCAGGCCGTAAAACAGCGCCGTTAAGCCGTATGTGCGCTTTTTGGGCCAGACCGGGTGAAACAGCCGGATATAGCGGTAGGAAAGAAGCGACAAAAATAAAAACAGGTACAGCGCCGAAAGCACAAAGGGCACCCGGTGGGACTGGGAAAACAGCTGCGGCCAGAAGTCGTACCCGGCCAGATACGCCCGGTAGGAGTTTTTAATCGGGTAGAACAGCAGCAGAAACGGAGGCACAAAGGCCGAGAGAATTACCTGCTGAAGGGGAAAAAACTGGTCGTAGGCAATTTTCGCCCCGAAGAACGCCGCCGCCATGCAGAAGGCGTAGGCCACATACTCCCGCTGGGGGAACACCCGGAACACAAAAAAGGCGGTGACCATATACAAAGCCGCCACGGAAGCGTAAATCAAGGGCAGGTCGAACATCTGCACGGCCCTTGTGGAAAGGTTGTAGATTTGCCGGTAGCGGCGGGCTGTGGCCGCCGGGTCGTCCAGGCGTTTGACAATCTGCTGGACGGTCAGTTCGGGGTGAACTTTCTGCTCGGCGGCGACTTTGGCGGCGATATCCCTTTGGATTTCGCCGGCAATGTATTCCAGATCTTCGTCCAAAGGCACCCGGCGCAGCACGCGCTTGGTGTAAATTTGCACATAGGGGTTTTCGGAAAGCATAGCCATCGCTCCTTTCCGGCTGTGGTTTCCACTGAAAAGTATAGCATCCTTCAGCGGGGGTGTCAATCGACGGGGTAGGATGGCAAAATGGGGGCGTCGAAGGTAACATTTCCAGAAAACGGAGAATTATACTTGCTCTTAATATACTGATATTTCATCATAATTTGACATAAAACTACATTTTTTCGGCGATATCAATTTGACTTGAAAACTACAAAATAGTAACGTATAATTGCAACAAATCGGTGATGGAAAGGAGCGTTTCTATGGCGTTAGTTAAATGTTTTCACTGCGGAGAGGACTATTCAGGCAGATTGGATGCATGTCCACATTGCAAGCATACGCCGTATGTGTTTGTTTGCCCGGAATGCGGATCCCTTTACGGAAGAGAAGATAAAGCATGCATAAACTGCGGTGTAAATCTTGAGAATGTCGACAAATGTCCCGCAAATAAGGAAGAAGTTCAAAAGCAACTGAGCAAGTCTACATCATTTAAAAGTAAAAGTTCCGAAACGATGCCGTTTCGGAACTTTCTTTATACCGTCTATTTTGCCGACGCAAGCTCCTCTTCCATGTCTGCCAGCTTGGAGGTCTGCCGCTGGGCCATGACCAGGCGGTAGTAGACGCCCTGCTTTTCCATCAGCTCGTCGTGGCTGCCGATTTCGGCGATGCGGCCTTTGTCCAGACAGACAAGCCGGTCCGCATGGCGCAGGGTGGAAAGCCGATGGGCGATGGCGACCGTCGTACGGCCCTGGATGAGCCGCTCCAAAGCTTCCTGAATCAGGTGTTCCGTCTCCGTGTCGAGAGAAGCGGTGGCTTCGTCCAGAATCAAAATGGCGGGGTTGCGCAGAACGGCGCGGGCAATGGCGATGCGCTGCCGCTCGCCGCCGGACAGCGTAAAGCCGTTTTCGCCGATGCGGGTGTTGTACCCGTCGGGCAGCTTGATGATAAATTCGTGGGCGTTGGCAATCTTCGTGGCGGCGAAGACTTCCTCCGGCGTAGCGTCGGGCTTGGCGTAGGCGATGTTCTCGTAGATGGTGCCCGCGAACAGGAAGGTTTCCTGGAACACAACGCCGATGCTCTGCCGCAGGGTGCGCTGGGAGATGTCGCGGATGTCGTGGCCGTCGATAAGCAGCCGGCCGGACGTCACGTCGTAGAACCGCAGAATCAGGTTGATAAGCGTCGACTTGCCCACGCCCGAAGGGCCGACGATGCCGATCATCTCGCCGGGCTGGATTTCAAAGCTTACGCCCTTGATAACAGGCTCGTAGCTGTTGTAACCGAAGTGTACTTCATCGAAGGTGATGCGGCCTTTGATTTCGATGTCCTCGGCTTCTTCCTTGTCGGGCACGTCCTGCTCCTCGTCCAGAATTTCAAACAGCTTGGCCGAAGAGGTGAAGAAGTTGGCCAGCTGCTGCGGGAAACGGGACAGGGTCTGCAGCGGGCCGTAGATGTAGCCCAGGAAAGACATGAACTGAATCAGCTCGCCCACCGTCAGGCCGCCTTTGCCTACGTCGTAGAGGTGCAGCACGTCCTGGCCGCCGAAATACAGCACCAGAAACTCGCCGCAGCCGATGACAAAGGCAAGCAGGGGGCTTAACGTGGCCCAGAGCTTTTCGTTTTCCTCCGACACGTCCGCAAGCTTTTTGGAAACCCGCTGGAACTTCTCAATCTCGATTTTCTCGTTGCCAAAGCTCTTTACTACGCGGATGCCGCGGATGATGTCGTGCAGAATCGAGTTGGCGCGGGAACCCCAGCGCCACTGGCGGCTGAACTTCAGATGGATGGTGCGCCAGAACCAGCGGATGACCACCACGGTCAGCGGCACCGGCAGGTACGCCCAAAGGGTCAGCTTCCAGTTGGTAAAGAGCATGATGGTCGTTACGACGACGATGGAGACCACCTGCAAAAACACCGTCTGGCCCACGTAGGAGATGAAGCTCTGGATGACGCTGGTGTCGCTGGTGATGCGGTTCATCAGGTCGCCCGGCGTGCGCTTGGACATGGAGTTGATGCTCAGCGCCTGCACGCGGGAGTAGGCGAGAGTGCGCAGGTCGTTGCTGAGCCGGTTGCCAAGCCATACGCTCTTTCTGTTGGCGTACATGCTCACAAAGGTGGACACCAGATGGCAGGCCAGAATCAGGCCGACCCAGAGCAGCGCCCTGCCCACAGGCCCCTGCTGGGGAACCAGATGGTCGTCGACCAGGTTCTTGTTGAACACCGGAATCAGAATGCCCGCCAGGGAGGCAACCAGCAGCAGCGTGGTCACCAGCACGAACTTGCCGATGTAGGGCTTTGCGATTTGGACATACCGGGTGAACACGCTGGATTTCTTCGTGCAGTAGGGGCAAACGGACGTGCCGTGGGCCATGCGGTTGCCGCAGGTAAAGCAGATGCGCTCGTTCTGATTGTCGGATTCAATGTAGTGGCCCGTGTTGTTATAGATGCGGATGGCGCGGCCCAGCTCGGCCATGCGCTCCGTATGGGTCTGGGTGAAGCGGGCGAGGAGGTACGGCTCTTTTCCGTCCTCGCTGGCGGCGGAAAGCTCGGCGCAGCCGACGCCCAGGTAGATTTTCACTTCCGACAGCTTCTCGATGGGCACTTCCTGGATAAGCACGTTGTTGACGTAGGTCTTGACCACGTTGTTTTTCACAGCCAGGATGCCTTCGGCTGGGTTGCCGTCCGGGTCCCTGTCGAAAGGAATGATATAGGTGGCGTCCGCCAGCTCATCTTTTAGTTGCGGCGGCGGATCAAAGAGTAATCTCATCGGGCTATCCCCCTTCTATTGGTTAGAGCAGATACGGCTCGATGCGCCGGAAGTCTTTCGGCAGCATCCGGGCGACATCTTCGATGATGTAGCGGTTGCCGTCCACGTCGATGACGATGATGCGCGCGCCGTCGTCGATGCGGCGAAGGTTGCGCGTCACGTCGTTTAAGGCGAACATCTTGCGCCCGGCGGAGGTCTCCACGTCAAAGTAGAGGTATCCCATCTTCTGCTTGACCGAATAGATCCGGGAAATGGAAGGGGAGTAGTAGCGTTTTCTCAGCTGCGCGGCCAAAAGCTGCGCCTGGTCGGGGGAGAACTGGTAGAGGGACCGGATTAAAAACAGCTCTTTCGAA
>JAKPBM010000188.1 GCA_029778935.1 Bacillota bacterium
CGAGGAAGCCCGCGTGCAAAAGCAGAGTTCGCTAATCGAGTCGGAAGAGCGGTCGCTGGCGGAAATCGGGCAAAGCCCCGTCATAGTCAAGCGGCTGTACCCGGCGTTCGGCGGCGCTGTGGTCGTCTGCGAAGGGGCCGGCAACAGCCTGGTGGAGCTGGAAATCACGAAAGCCGTGTCGGCGCTGACCGGCCTTTCCACCGACAAAATCGCCGTGCTTCCGATGAAAACCCGGTGAAAATCGGGCATAACAGGCCCGTTCCGATAATATGATGTAACCAAGAACATGGAATTGGGAGGAAGGCACATGAAAATTAAAAAGCGAACCGCCATCGCCGCCGTGGTCGCCCTGCTGGTTTGCACCGCGGTTTATCTTGACTGGAGCTATCAGAAAGGCCTGCAGGCGGATAAGCCCGTCGGCGAGCAGCAGAACATTTCCGACGACGAAGAGCGGGTCATGGGCCAGCTGGATTTGGTAAACGGCACCGTAAAGGATGACGAGCCGGCCACCAGCCTTTCGGCCTATTTTGCCCAGCTGCGCCTGACGCGGCAAAAGGCCCGCGACGAAGCCATCAGCATGCTGGAAAAGACCACGAACGACGAGAACGCCAGTAAAGAGGCAAAAGAAATCGCCGTGGCCAGCATCACCACCATCGCCGGCAACGCCGTCACGGAAGCGCGCATTGAAGGGCTGATTCTCTCCAAAGGCTACGCCGACTGCGCCGTGTTCTTAAACGACGAAGGCGTCAGCGTCGTCGTGGCGCCCCCCGAGGGCGGGCTCAAGGCCGAGGACGCCGTTCGGATTAAAGACATCGTCGTCGCCGAAACCAACGTCTCTGTCAACAACATCCGCATCATTGAAGCCCGGGCCGGGTAAATCGGCCCCATCCTCCCGGCCGGCATCAGGGTTTTCCGCCGCACTGTCGTCCCGTTACTTATTTCGCCCCTTTCCGCCCCCAAATTTGCGGGAAGGGGATATTTTTTGTATTTTTTAAAAATACTAAAGACAATAATCTTGCAATTTTCGCTCAAAGGAGTATACTGAACCCAGGCAGTTCAATCCGGGCAGGCGGACCGTCGGCTGCACCCGTGTCTTGCAAAGTAGAATCCCTATGACAAAAGCCTTTGAAGAAACCATTGCCTACCGCAGAAGTATCTATCACCTGGGCAAAAGCCCGAAAGACGTAACGGAGACGGTGAAGAAAATCCTCGAAACCGCCCTTTTGCACACGCCCTCGCCCTTTAACATGCAGAGCCAGCGGGCGGTCCTGCTTATGGGCGCGGAAAGCGAAGCCTTCTGGAAAATCACGGAGGAGACGCTTTCCAAAATCGTGCCTTTCGACCAGTTTGAAAACACCAAGAAAAAGCTGGACAGCTTCGCCGCCGGCGACGGCACCATCCTCTACTTCGACGACACCGCCGTTACCCAGAGCCTGATGGACACCTACCCCCTCTACGCCGACAACTTCCCCGTCTGGGCACAGCAGGCCAACGGCATGCTGCAGTTTGCCGTCTGGAACCTGCTGACCGGCGAAGGCCTGGGCGCCAGCCTGCAGCACTACAACCCCCTGGTGGACGAAGCGGTGCAGCGTCGCTGGAACCTGCCCGCCTCGTGGAAGCTGATTGCCCAGATGCCTTTCGGAACGCCCCTGAGCCCCGCCGACGAAAAGGATTTTGAGCCGCTGGAAAAGAGATTGATTGTGTTCTCAATAAAAAAGCGCGGAAACAGAAGTTTCCGCGCTAATTTTTTTCATATCAGCATGACCGCC
>JAKPBM010000190.1 GCA_029778935.1 Bacillota bacterium
GTCTTTTGCCTCCTTATACAGCTCGGCGGAGATGTGGTTGGTGATTTTAGTGCCGTCAGTGTAGATCATTTTCTCCATGCAGCGCACCAGCAGGGCCATATCCTGCTCGGCGGAAACGATGTCCGTTTCCACGGCCACATAGTCGGACGCTTCATAAGCGTCCATAATCTCCTGGGGCAGGGGGTAGAGGTCGTCCCGGGCGGCGTGGATGGAGCCTAAAAGGTAGATTTTCGCGCCGGTGGCAGGGTCCGTGGCCGTCCAGAAGGGAAGGGTGGTTCCCTCCTGGGCGTTTTGGCCCGGCTCCGCGGTCTCGGAAACCTGCGTCTGCACCGTGGTGCCGGACGTGGAGCTTTGCGGCTCGCCGGTTTTCTGCCCGCAGGCGGTTAACGCTATGAGCAGCAGCAGGAAAAGGGATAGCAGTCTCTTTTTCATAGGGGTCTCCTTTCGCGGCCCCTTTTAGAAGGCCGGCAGGGTTATGAAAGTCGGGCTTTCAGGGCGTAGAACCACTCGAGAATTTTAAATTTAATCTTTACGCCGGCGGTTTTCCCCTGTATCAGGCCGGCCTGTTCAGCAAGATTTTTTACGTTGGTGACAGACGACGGGGCGCACAGGGGCGGATACATAACGCACCACCAGTTGGCCCCCTTGCCGTCTCCCAGCCGGATGCGGAGAGTTGTATATTCGCCGGCGGGCAGGGAAAAGCCCTCGTATTCCCGCTCGGGGAAGATTTCCGTTTCCAAAGTGGCGGTGACGGCCAGGTCTTCCCGTCCCCTTCGGGCCAGTTCGTCCTCCGCCAGAGCCGTAATTACGGGGAGGGCCGCCGTCATCAGCAGGCGGGCCTCCTCCGTGGTTTCAGGCACAGGGGCGAGGGAAAAGAAGTCGCTTAACAGCCGGTCGCGAACGGCCAGTTTCACCGCCTGGTCTTCTTCCGAGTCGGAAGCGGCGGAGATATGCAGCCGGATCAGCCCTTTGGCCAGCCCGTGCTGCTGGGCAAACACGGAAACGAGAATGCACACAATCAGCCCGATGAGAACAGCCAATTCGAGACGCAAAAGTATCGTTTTTTTCATCCTACCAGCCACCTTTCCTTGCAAAAAGAGCATACCCAAGGATGGGGCCGGTTATACAAAAACGGTAAAAATGTTGTCTTTAGGAAGCGGGAATTTCGCTTTTCCCTTTAGATAAGACGGGTTTTTTGTCGGGGTCGTCTTCTTTTAAGCGTTTCAGCGTCAGAATGCGCGGGATGTAGAATGCGCTGCGCACCACCCAGTCCATCCCCATGGCCAGGGCGATGCCCCGCGGGCCCATGCCCAGGTACACGCCCAGCACCCAGGCGCAGCCGACGCGCATGAGCCACATGGACGAAACGGACACGGCCGTGGAGTACACCACGTCGCTGACAGCCCGAAGGCCGTTGGACGTGACGAAAGCAAATGGCCAGATGAGGGGGATCATCACCAGATACAGCCTTAAAATCTGGATGGCCACCGGGGCGGCGGATTCCGTCGGCTTATACAGGCTCACAAGGAACGGGACAATCCAGTACACCACAAAGGAGATGCTGGACATAAGCGCCATGGCCAGCAGCACGCAGCGCAGAAGCATCTTCTTCGCCGTTTTGAACAGCCCCGCGCCGTAGTTCTGGCCCACCAGGGTGGTCACCGCGATGGCAAAGGCGTTGCCCGGGATGCAGAACAGGCCGAACATGGAGTTGGCAATGACCGTGCCGGCGATGTTGTGGGTGCCCATGCCGGAGAGGAACACCTGCGTGATGATTTTGCCGCACTGGAACAGCAGCGCGTCCAGCCCCGAGGGCAGGCCGATTTTAAACACCGGCAAAAGGATGCTCTTTTCGGGCTTCATGTTGGACAGGGAGAAGATGCGCGCCGAGTTGCTGCGGATGGTCAGAATCACCATAATCGTCACGCCGGAAAGCCAGCCGATCATGGTCGCCAGCGCGATGCCGGCCACGCCTTTTTCGAACACGTATGTAAACACGCAGTTCAAAGTCACGTTGATTACGTTGATGAGCAGCGCGATGCGCATGGGGGTGCGCACGTTGCCCTGGCCCCGCATGCTGCCGGCAAGGGTGGAGTACAGGCCGATTAAGGCGTAGTTGATTGCCGTGATGCGGAAGTAGATAAGGCCGTTGGCCCGCACGTCCGTAGCGACGCCGGGGTAGAGGGTGTCGAAGATAAAGGTGCTGAAGGCCTCCGCCAGAATGCTCACCGTCAGCATAATGGCGACGATGACGAAAGAGGCCTGGCCGATGGTTTTAAAGATGCCTTCCCGGTCATTCTGCCCCATCCGCTGGGAGACGATGACCGTGGCGCCGGTGGCGACGGCGGCGAACACGTTGACAAGGAGAATGTTGATGCTGTCCACCAGGCCGACGGCGGAAACCGCCGCGTCGCCCACATGGCTGACGACGATCATGTCGGCCAGACCGACGAGAGAAGAAAGAGCCTGCTCAATGAGTATAGGCCAGAGCAGGCGAAAAATTTGCCTATTATTGACAGGAATCAATGCCAACGACATCCGTTTCTTCCCGGCGCGCGCGCCGTTATTTTTTCGTAATGCTGTATCCTTCTCCCATCGTCCGGTCGTAGGTCAGAAGATCCAGGCCTTTATGCTCCGGCCGGTCGGGTTGGTACGGGGTGGTGTAGACGGGCGTTTCCGCCATAAAGGAGAGGACGGTTTCCGAGAACCGGTCGGCCGCACCGGATGCCGCCGTGCGCAGCATCACATGGGGCAGGTAGAACAGGGAAACGGGGCCTTTCGGGAAGGCGGAAAAGTTTGCCTTGAAGTTGGCCCAGACGGCGTAGGGCTGCTCAAACAGGGTCTGGCAGTTGGTTTCGTCCAGGCCGAGGCGGTCGTAAATGCTTCCGTTCTGGCCCAGGAAGGGGTAGTGGTCACCGACGAAAAAGAGAAGCGTCGGCTCGTCCAGCGTTTTAAGATTATCCAGAAACTCGTTCAACCGCTCGTTGGAGTGGGCGAGGCCTTCCAGGTAGTAGGAAAATTCGCTTTCCGCCGAGAGGGGGTCGTCCTCGTCGTAGTAGGGCTGGTGGTTCTGCATGGTGGTGATAAAGAGGTAGGCGGGCTGCTGGGTTTCCTTCAAGATGGAAACCGCCGTGTCAAAGAGGAACCCGTCGTCGCAGTAGGAGCGGAAACGGTGTTCGTCCACCGGCAGGTCTTCCTCAAACAGCAGCCGGTCAAACCCCAGCCGGGGGTAGAGTTCGTTTCGGTCGTAGAAGCCCGCTTCAAAGGGGTGGAGGTACACGGTGGCGTACCCTAGGCTTTTGAACAGAGTCGGCATGGCGCCGCTTTCGTTCCGGGTTACTTCCTTGTGGGGGAAGACGGGGTCGGCCAAAGAGGCGACGGGCAGCCCCTGCAGAAGCTCAAACTCGCTGCGGATGGTGTACCCGCCGAAGGTGGGGACCACCGCCGTGCCGACGAAGCCTTCCTTTTTCATGCGGTCCAGAGCGGAATAGATGCCCTCGGGCACGCTGTCTTTGGAAAGCCTTCGAAAGTCGGCGTAGGATTCGGACATGACAAAAATTATGTTGGGCAGTTTGGCTTTCCCCGGTGTTATGGAGACGGGCAGAAGCACGGCCTCCACGGCTTCTTCGCCGTAATCTTCCGGCTCTTCAGGCCGCAGGGTAAGCACCTGGGACAACTCGCTTGCCCAGAAGGCGACCATGTTGTTGTTTTCAAACTTGGCGGCGGCCATAAACTTGTTGCCGGACACGCGGGTGTCCACGTCGAAGGCGGCAAACACCGTCTGGGACAAGGGCGTGCCCAGAATCATGTAAACAAGGGCCAGGCAGACGACACCCCAGAGAATCCGGTGGGATTTCGGGCCGGAAACTTCCGCCTTTGTCCGCCAAAGCAGCACGATAAAGGCCGTAAGAAGCGCAAAAGCAATGAAGATGGGCCACGTAACCCGAAGCCTTGCCATGGAGGCCACGGTGTTGAACTTGCCCGTTAAGGCCAGGTCCTGGGGGATAAAGTGGCTGCCGGAAATGTCGTATTTGAAAAACTCCACGCAGGAGATGACAAACAGCGGGACGCCGCTGGCCAACGCAGCCACCCATCCTCTCCGGAAGGCAAACAGGAAAACGCCGTACAACAGGCCCACAAACAGGCAGTCAAACAGGAAAACGCCAGGCTTTTGCGTGAAAAACTCGCCCAAGGCGCCAAAACTTTGCATTTGGTTGTATTCGACAACAAGAACAAGAAAAACGGGAAACAAAGATAAAAGAGTAATCTGTAATTTTTTCATGTAAATCACCGGTCTTTCTGCTGGCCTTTCTGCCTTTTGTCGGCTTACAGCATCGAAATTTCCGAGTTTTTCGCAGAGAACGACCCGCCTAAGCCCGCACTCTACTATTGTAACATGTTTCAACGGGTCTTGCAAGAACGCCCCTTCCGGCAATGTTCATAAAACCGAAGGGCCCAAAGCCTGTGTTTTATACCTTGCCGGATTCTTGCCAAAGTCCGCCGGGAGCGCTTCCCCAAAGGGCGCGGAAAACGCGCCGGGTTTCAAAAATCTTTCTTTTTTGCCCTTGCGCCAAAAGCATAAATAAGGTAAAATAAGGGTGAACTCCGCCCAAAAGTTGGCAGGCTTTTTCAATGCGCCTTTTTGCAAAACGGCGGGGGATTTTAGCTTACCTACCGGGCTTTGGCGTACCTTACATAAGCCCGGACAATCTGGTTCTGTCGGCAATTTCTTTCATGAAACGGAGGAGCTTTGAATGAAGAATTTGATTGGAGAGTATCCGGCAATTGGTATTCGACCGATTATCGACGCTCGTCAGAACGGTGTCCGCGAAGGGCTGGAAGACCAGGTCATGAACATGGCCAAGAACGTGGCCAAACTGCTGTCTGAAAAGCTGCGGTATCCCAACGGCGAACCGGTTCGCTGCGTGATTGCCGACGGTACCATCGGCCGCGTCGCCGAAGCCGCCGCCTGCGAAAAGAAGTTCGCGGAAAACAACGTAGGCGTCACCATCTCCGTCACCGCCTGCTGGTGCTACGGCACGGAGACCATCGACATGCATCCCACCCGCCCCAAGGCCATCTTCGGCATGAACGCCACCGAGCGTCCGGGCGCTGTTTATCTTGCCGCGGCGCTGGCTGGCCACAACCAGAAGGGTCTGCCCGCCTTCTCCATCTACGGCCATGACGTGCAGGACGCCACCGCCACGGGCATTACGCCGGACGTGGAAGAAAAGCTGCTCCGGTTTGCCAGAGCGGGCCTGGCCGTCGCCATGATGCAGGGCAAGAGCTATTTGGCCATCGGCGGCACGAGCATGGGCATTGCCGGCTCCACGGTCGACCCCAACTTCTTCTATGACTACCTCGGCATGCGCAACGAGTTTGTCGACATGAGCGAAGTTGCCCGCCGCATGGAACTGGGCATCTACGACCACGAAGAATATGAACGCGCTCTGGCCTGGACGAAGGCCAACTGCCCCGAAGGCGAGGATTTAAACGAGCCCGCCAAGCAGCACACCAGAGAGCAGAAGGATAAAGAATGGGAAGACTGCGTCAAGATGGCGCTGATTGTCCGCGATTTGATGGAAGGCAACCCGAAGCTTGCGGAAATGGGCTGGAAGGAAGAATCCCTCGGCCACAACGCCATCGCCGCCGGCTTCCAGGGCCAGCGCCAGTGGACCGACTTCCGCATCAACGGCGACTTCATGGAAGCCATCTTAAACAGCAGCTTTGACTGGAACGGCATCCGCTCGCCCTACATTGTAGCCACCGAAAACGACAGCTTAAACGGCGTGGCCATGCTGTTTGGCTATCTGCTTACGAACACGGCCCAGGTGTTCTGCGACGTGCGCACCTACTGGAGTCCCGACGCCGTCAAGCGCTGCACCGGCAAGGAACTCACCGGCCTGGCCGCCAACGGCGTTATCCACCTTATTAACTCCGGCGCGGCCGCCCTGGACGGCTCCGGCCAGATGGAGAAAGACGGCCAGCCGGTGATGAAGCCCTTCTGGGAGATCACCGAAGAAGAGGCTAAGAAGTGCCTCGAAGCCACCACCTGGGGCCCGGCCAACCTGGGTTACTTCCGCGGCGGCGGCTTCTCCTCCACCTTTATGACCAGAGGCGGCATGCCCATGACCATGGCGCGCGTCAACATCATTAAGGGCCTTGGCCCCGTCCTGCAGATTGCCGAAGGCTACAGCTGCGATCTGGACCCCGAAGTGGCGGAGCACATCTGGAGACGCACCGACCGCACCTGGCCGACCACCTGGTTTGCCCCGCGGCTGGACGAGACCAACCCGGCGTTCGCCGACGTCTACTCCGTCATGAACAACTGGGGCGCCAACCACTGCTCCCTGTCCTACGGCCACATCGGCGCCGATCTGATCACGCTGGCTTCCATGCTGCGCATCCCGGTGGCCATGCACAACGTGCCCACGGAGAAGCTGTTCCGTCCCTCCATGTGGGGCGCTTTCGGCACGAAGGATCCGGAAGGCGCCGACTACCGCGCCTGCACGACGCTCGGACCTCTGTACCGCTAAACCGAAGCATCCAAACCGGGCGGAGGCGAAAGTTCCGCCCGGTTTGTCCTTTTAAAATTTCGCCGGATGCTTGGCCGGCAAAGGAGAGAAAGCAATGGCAAAGTATACGATAGGCGTTGATTTTGGCACCTTGTCGGGCCGTGCGCTGCTTGTGGACGTGGAAACGGGCCGCGAAGTGGCCACGGCGGTGCTGAATTATCCCCACGCCGTTATGGACGAAGCGCTGCCGAGCGGCAGGAAACTTCCGCCCGACTGGGCCCTGCAGCATCCGGCGGACTACCTGGAAGTTCTGAAAACCACCGTGCCCTCCGTGCTGCAGCAGGCGGGCGTTTCTCCTTCCGACGTCATCGGCATTTCCATCGACTTTACGGCCTGCACGGTGATGCCGGTTCTGGCCGACGGCACGCCCCTTTGCATCCTGCCCGAATACGCCGACGAGCCTCACGCCTATGTGAAGCTCTGGAAGCACCACGCCGCCCAGGCCCAGGCAGACCGCATTACGGCCCTGGCCGCGGAGATGGACCCCCAGCGGCTGGCCCGCTACGGCGGCAAGATTTCCTCCGAATGGCTCTTTTCCAAGGCGCTGCAGCTTGTTGAGGAAGCGCCGGAAATCTACGATAAGGCCGACAAACTCATCGAAGCCGGCGACTGGATCGTCATGCAGCTGACGGGCGAGGAAAAGCGAAGCGCCTGTTTTGCCGGCTACAAGGCCATGTGGCATAAGGCCGAAGGGTACCCCTCTAAAGAGTTCTTAAAGAAGCTACACCCGAAGATGGAAAACATCGTCGAGGAAAAACTCTCTGCAAATATCTACGGCTTAGGCGGCAAGGCCGGTGTTTTGTCTCAGAAGGGCGCGGCGCTGTGCGGGCTTTTGCCGGGCACGGCCGTGGGTATCCCGTCCATCGACGCCCATGTGGCCGTTCCCGCCGCGGGCATCGTTTCCCCGGGCCGCATGCTCATGATCATGGGCACGTCCACCTGCCACATGCTGCTGGACACGGTGGAGAAAATTGTGCCCGGCACTTCCGGTGTTGTGGAAGACGGCATCATCGGCGGCTTCTACGGCTACGAAGCCGGACAGGCCTGCGTGGGCGACCACTTCGACTGGTTTGTCAAGAACTGCGTGCCCGCTTCCTACTACGAGGAAGCCAAAGCCAAGGGCATTTCCATACATAAGCTGCTCCGCGAAAAGGTGCAGGGGCAGGAGCCGGGCGAAAGCGGCCTTTTGGCCCTCGACTGGTGGAACGGCAACCGCTCTGTACTGGTGGACGCGGATTTGTCGGGGCTGTTAATCGGCATGAGCCTGACCACCAAGCCCGAGGAAATCTACCGGGCGCTCATCGAGGCCACCGCCTACGGCACCCGCATGATTATCGAAACTTACGAAGCCAACGGCATTGCGATAAACGAGATCATCGCCGCCGGCGGCATCGCGGAAAAAGACCCCATGATGATGCAGATTTACGCCGACGTGACCAAGCGGGAAATCCGCCTGGCAGGAAGCGCCCAAGCCTGCGCACTAGGGAGCGCCATGTTTGCCGCCGTGGCGGCGGGCAAAGAAAACGGCGGGTACGACACCATCGCCGAAGCGGCGGCCCATATGGCGTCGCTCAAAGACGTGGTGTACAAACCCGACGCGAAAAGAGCGGCGAAATACGATCTGCTGTTTGAAGAATACAAGATTCTCCACGACTACTTCGGCCGCGGCGTCAACGACGTGATGAAGCGTCTGCGCCGCCTGCGCCACAGCTAAGAAAGGACGGAAGCGTATGAAGAAAGTCCCCCTCAAGGTGGATTTAACCGGGAAAGTGGCCGTCGTTACCGGCGGCGGCGGCGTGCTCTGCTCCGGGTTTGCGAAAGTGCTGGCGAAGGCCGGCGCGAAAGTGGCGGTTTTGGACTTGCGTGAAGAAGCGGCGAAGGCCGTCGCGGCGGAAATCGTCAAAGACGGCGGCACGGCCATCGGCGTGGCCGCCAACGTGCTGGAGAAAGCTTCCATGGAAGCCGCCCACCAGACGGTCTTGAAAGAGTTTGGCCCCTGTGATATCCTGTTAAACGGCGCCGGCGGCAACAACCCCCGGGGCACGACCACGAAAGAGTACCTCTTCCCCGAGGATCTGACGGAGAAGGCCGCCGATGTGGCCACCTTCTTCGATTTGGACGTGGACGGCATCCGCTTCGTGTTTGACCTCAACTTCCTGGGCACCCTGATTCCGACCCAGGTGTTCGCCGCCGAGATGGCCAACCGGCCCGGCGCGACGATTATCAACGTATCCTCCATGAACGCTTTCCGCCCGCTGACGAAGATTCCGGCCTATTCGGCGGCTAAATCCGCCGTGTCCAACTTCACCCAGTGGCTGGCCGTGCACTTTGCGCCGGTCAACATCCGGGTCAACGCCATGGCGCCAGGGTTCTTCATCACCGAGCAGAACCGCACCCTGCTCTTGAAAGAAGACGGTTCGCTGACCCCCCGGGCGGAGAAGATTCTGACCCACACGCCCCAGGGCCGCTTCGGTACCCCCGAGGATCTGGCCGGCACGCTGCTGTGGCTGGCCGATGAGAACTGGTCCGGCTTTGTGAACGGCGTGGTCGTACCGGTCGACGGCGGTTTTGCCGCGTATTCGGGCGTGTAATGCCGATTTTGCCGCCGCAGGCAGAGCAATTTCTCTGCCTGCGGCTGTCACTTT
>JAKPBM010000463.1 GCA_029778935.1 Bacillota bacterium
TCATCTTGATGGTGGTGGTTTTACCCGCCCCGTTGGGGCCGATGAAGCCGAAGATTTCGCCCCGTTCAACGGTCAGGGACAGGCCGTCCACGGCGCGGACTTTTCCTTTGGAATAGCTCTTCACGAGGTTGGAAAGCTCAAGCATGCTGTATTCTCCTTTATAAGGGCTGACGCCCCGTTTTTTGTGTGACCCGATAGCTAAGCGCAGTTGCGCCGGAAGCGTCTGCATCGCAACGCGCCGGCAAGGCCCGGCGGGCCGGAATCGCGGGTTTTTCTGCAGGGGGGTTCTTGCAAGGATTTTGCGTCAATGGCTAGCATTATAACGGCCCAACTATATCATGCGGCAACGCGGGAACGGATTTTGGAGATTTTCGTAAGTCTGCATCGGAAGTTTCGTAGGGATTACCGGAACCAAAATGCAGGGACGAGTATACCCTATACCGGAATCCCGGGCCAAGCACAGCGGCCCCGCCGGAATGCGGGGGCAATCGGGACATTTTCCAAACCGGACACCGGTGCCGGTAGGGGTGTTTCCCTGATTGAATGCTTGTGCCCAGGAGGGCGTTTCCCAGACGGGGGAACAGCCGAGCCGTTTTCCCGTTTCGCGTGGATGGCCCTTTGAAAATGGCGCGGGGAAAACACTTTGCAAACCTCAGCGCTAATTTAAGGTGTTTTTCGCCTCGTCGAAAAGTGCGGCGACTTGACTTGCCAGCAAAGCGTGCTCTGTTTGAGCCAGTTCCGGGTCTTCGTCCAGCAGATTTTCCGCGGCGGTCTGGGCTTCCTTTAAAATCGCCATGTCCGCCGCCAGCGAAGCTAGCTTCAGCCCGGGCAGGCCGTGCTGCCGGCGCCCGAAGAAGTCGCCAGGGCCTCTTAAGGCCAAATCCTTTTCGGCGACGACAAACCCGTCGTTGGTTTTGCAGAGTACGTCCATGCGCTGGCGGGTGGTTTCGCTGTCAGACTGGCAAATAAGGATGCAGTAGGACTGGGCGTCGCCCCGGCCCACGCGGCCTCTGAGCTGGTGCAGCTGGGACAGGCCGAACCGCTCGGCGTTTTCCACAATCATCAGCGTGGCGTTGGGGTTGTCCACGCCCACTTCCACCACCGTGGTGGACACCAGCACGTCCGTTTCCCGGGCCAGAAACCGCGCCATCACCGCTTCCTTTTCGGCGGATTTCATTTTGCCGTGCAAAACGTCCACCGAAAGGTCGGGGAACACGTTTTTCTGCAAATTTTCCGCGAAAGCCGTGGCGGCTTTGAGTTCCGCCGTGTCGCCCTCGTCCACCAGCGGGCAGACGATGTAGGTCTGGTGGCCTAAAGCCGCCTGCTTGCGCACGAAGGATTCGATGCGGGGCCGCATATCCTCGCCGACGCAGTAGGTGGCAACGTCCTTGCGGCCGGGCGGGCGCTCGTCTAAAATGGACAAATCCAAATCGCCGTATAAAATCAGCGCCAGCGTCCGCGGAATGGGCGTGGCGGACATGACCAGCACATGGGGCGGGGAAGATTCCACCGTGTCGCCGTCCAGACGGCTGCCTTTGGCGGCCAGGGCGGCCCGCTGGGCCACGCCGAAACGGTGCTGCTCGTCGCAGATCACAAGGCCCAGGTTGGGGAAGGCCACCTGTTCGGACAGAAGGGCGTGGGTGCCGATAATGAGGTCGGCTTCGTTAGCTTCGATGACTTCCCTTGCTTCTCTCTTGGCGGCGGCGGGCAGCCGGCCGGTTAAAAGCACGGCTTTCATGCCGAACCTGGCAAACAGGGGGGCCAGCTTCTGATGGTGCTGAGCGGCGAGGATTTCCGTCGGCGCCATTAAGGCCGTCTGCCGGCCGTTGCGGGCCACCTGGTAGGCCAGCGCCGCGGCCACCATGGTTTTGCCCGAACCGACGTCCCCCTGTACCAGCCGGTTCATGAGCCGGCCGCTCTGCATGTCCTCCATCGCTTCCGCAATGGCCAGTTTCTGCGCACCGGTCAGCTCGAAAGGCAAAGCGGCGTAAAACTCCTTCCAAGGGAAAGTGTATATTTTCGCCCCGGTCTGCCCCGTGCGGCGGTTTTTGAGCATCAAAAGCCCCAGCGCGAGCACAAACAGCTCGTCAAACACAAGCCTTCGGCGGGCTTTTTCCAGCAAATCGAAGCTTTCCGGCCGGTGAATCTGCCATAAGGCTTCCGCCAGGGGCATAAGGCCCAGTTCTTCCCGCAATGTGTCAGGCAAAGGGTCCTGCAGGCGGTCTTTTTCCAGCGCGTACGCTTGGGCTACGGCCTGCATGACGACTTTGCGGGTCAGTCCCTCCGTCAGCGGGTAGATGGGCTCAATGGAACCTTCGGGGACTTCCCCTTTGGAAAGAGGCGTAAACTCCGGGGAAGCGGCTTCCAGGCCGTAGGTGGTGCGGCTTACTTTGCCGTAAAAGAGGTAGGTTTTCCCGGGACGGAGCAGGTCTTTGACGTAATTTTGGTTGAAAAAGGCCAGGCGGATACGTGCCCGGTCGTCGCCGGCCACCGTGCGAAGCAGCGTCAGCCCGGGGCGGACGCGGGAAACCGTCACCGGCTCTAAAACGGTGGCGACGAAGGACTGTACCTTGTCGTTTTCCAGCGCCGATAAGGGCAGGATTTTCGTTCTGTCCTCGTAGTCCCTGGGGTAGAAGTGGAGAAGCTGCCGGCGGGTGGTGATTCCCAGGCGGGCAAACGCCGCGCTTCGGGCAGGGCCGACGCCTTTCAGCATGCGAATCTCCCGGTCTGACAAAGGGGCCACCTCCTTAGCCCTTGACGGCTTTTCCGCGCAGCCGCACATAGTCGGCATACCACGCGCCGTCATACCACAAAACGGGCGCAAGTACTTCTTCCGCTTCGGAAAGGATTGCTTCGGCCGTTTCGGGCGGAACCTGTTCAAACGGTTTTTTTAAAAACATACGGATAAAGTCTGCAAGGCCATGCTCTCCTTCCAGCCGGGTGGGGCGGTCAAACAGCGTGAGAAAGGAAACGGAAAAACCGGCTTCTTCCAATAAGGATTGGTACTCCTCGGCGGAAGGGAAATAAAACGGCACGGCGTAGGAAAGCCCTCTCCGGGCAAAGGCCTTTTCCAACGCCCTATGTATGGCGGCGTTGTTGCCTTTTCCGCCCATTTCAAAGACAAACCGGCCGGAGTCTTTCAACGCGCTGTACACGCAGCGCAGCACGGCGGGCTGCTTTTCTCTGTTAATCCAATGGAGCACGGCGTTGGAGAGGATGGCGTCAAAGGGCGCTTTTGGCGCAAAATCCGCCGCGTCGGCACAGAGAAAGGGAAGGTCGGGATACCTGGCTCTGGCTGCGGCCAGCATTTCCTCTGAAACGTCCATGCCGTAAGCTTGGGCCCCCAGGTCGGCCATGGCCCGGGTCAGGCGCCCGTTGCCGCAGCCCAAATCCAGCACCCGTTCGCCCGGTTTCAGCTCCAGAAGCGGCAGCAAATCGCCGCCGTAGGCCGATACATATTGAAATTTTTGCGAATACGTCTCCGCATCCCAGACATAGCCCATAGTTTTCCCTCGATATGACAAAACCGCCCCGCGCCCAAAAAGGAGGCAGGGCGGCCAATTGGCTTATTCGACCCCGATCATATAGTAGTAGACAGGCTGGCCGCCTTCCACAAGCGTAATTTCCGCCCGGGGGCCGGCAACTTTCTGCAGGGTATTCATCAGCAGGTCGTTGGTTTCCTCGTCGGCTCCTTCGCCGGCAAACACCGTGATGAAGGAAGCATCGGCCACGCCCAAAGCGTTGGCGAGCTTTTCAAACAGCGAGGAAAGGTCGTTTCCGGTGCCTACCAGCTTGCCGCCGACCAAAGCCAGATAGTCGCCTTCGCGGATGGCCACGTCGTCAAACTGCGAATCTCTGGCGGCGTACGTTACCAGGCCGGAGCGGACGTTGGCCGCCGCCTGCGTCATGTTTTCCCTGTTTTCCTCCACGTCGGCGTCCGGGTCGAAGGCGAGCATGGCGGCGACACCTTCGGGGATGGACTTCGTAGGCAGCACGACGATCTGCTTTTCCGTCAGATGGGCGGCCTGTTCGGCGGAAAGGATGATGTTTTTGTTGTTGGGAAGGACGAACACCACCTCGGCGGGGGTCTTGTTGACCGAGCGGAGAATGTCCTCCGTCGAGGGGTTCATGGTCTGGCCGCCTTCCACCGTGTTGTCGACGCCCAGATCGGCAAATACGCTCAAAACGCCCTGCCCCGCCGCCACGGCCACAAAGCCGTATTTTCTTTCCGGCGGCGCGACGAAGCTGTCCGCGTCGGGGGCCGGTTCCTCGGTGTCCTCGTCGATGTGCAGCTTGGAGTGGTGCTGCTCGCGCATGTTGTCGATTTTAATGCTGGTCAGCGAGCCGTAGGTCAAACCTTCCTGCAGCACAAGCCCCGGGTTGTTCGTATGCACGTGGATTTTGATGACTTCGCCGTCGTCCACCACGACTACGCAGTCGCCCTGGGATTCCAAAAAGGCCTGCAGCTTGGCCGCGCTCTTGTTGGGGGCGTCTTCCTCGATTTTGATGATAAATTCCGTGCAGTAGCCGAATTCGATGTTTTCGGTCTCGTATTCGGCAAAGAGGTTACGGTCGGCGCCGTGGTCCCCCGTTGGTTCTTCCGGCTTCAGCTCGTTGCCGCGGACGGCTTCCAGAAAGCCTTCCAGAATGCGGCACCAGCCCATGCCGCCGGCGTCCACAACCCCGGCTTTGGCCAGAACGGGGTTCTGCTCCGGCGTTTTGGCCAAAGCGGCCTTGGCCGCGTCCAGCGCGTGTTGCAAAACGGCTTCGATGTCGTCCGTTTCCAACGCGGTTTTTCTCGCCGCGTCGGCGGCCTTGCGGGCGACGGTCAGAATCGTGCCCTCAGCGGGCTTATTGACGGCGCTGTACGCCCGGTCCACGCCGGCTTTCATGGCGGCGGCAAAGGCGGCGGCGTTGGCGTTTTCCATGTCTTTCATATGTTTGGCCATGCCGCTGAATAACAGGCAGGTGATAACGCCCGAGTTGCCGTGGGCGCCGCGGAGAAGCAGCGAAGCCGCCTTTTCCGCCACGCGGTTTAAGTGTTTCGTTTCCATGGCGGAAACTTCGGGCGCGGCGTAGTTTAACGTCAGGTACATATTGGTACCCGTGTCGCCGTCGGGCACGGGAAATACGTTCAGTTCATTGAGAGCCTGCTTGTGGCGGGCAATCAAAACAGTGGCGTTGTTCAGCATGATTTTAAAATCAACGCCGGTAATTATCTTCTTCAAAGCACTCCAACTCCCCGAAAAGCTTTAGTCTGCGTGGCTGACCGTAACGGCGTCGATGTAAACGTCTACGCGGTTGACCTTGACGCCGGTAACGCTTTCCACGGTGTAGCGGACCTCGCTCATAATCGACTGACCAACGGTGCGCATGTTGACGCCGTGTTCGATCACGACATGCAGCTCTATATCGATCCGGTTGTTGTCCACCCGGATCTTCACGCCTTTGGGGAAGTGCCCCCTGGGAAGGCAGATGATTCCGTCCTTCAGGCTTTTCCGGGCCAAACCCTTGACGCCGAAGCAGTTTAAGGCCGCGTAGCCGACAATGGCGGCGATCACTTCGTCGGTGATGTGAATCGTGCCGCGCTTGGTGATCAGCTTCATTCCCTTTTCGCCTCCGTTTCTCAAAAAGGAAAACAGGTTCTAAAACAATACTTGCTTTGTCTTATTATTTTACTATAAATAATAAAAAAGCACAAGGGAAAAATTGGGGAAAACACCGTTTTGCATAAAGCAAAACGCCCGGCGGCAAACTGAAACTGTTCTGCCCTCGGGTAAAAGCAATGTTTTGTAAACGGAGGCGGGTTTTGGGCCCTTATTCCGTAAACAGCCCGCCGGAAAGATTCGGAAGGTACGGCTCGAAACAGACGCCGCGGCGGGGCGTGTCTTCGTATTGGGTGCTTTGCTCCATGGCGAAGTAGACAAAGCGGGCGGCGGAGGCGACGCTTTCGGCAAAGCTGTGGCCGTTTAAGATGCCGCCGAGCAGAACGCTGGTAAACAGCTCGCCCGTGCCGTTCATGTGGAACATATGGCGCGGGCTGTCGATTTCAAAATACGTTCCGTCCTCATACAGGCAGTTGCAAAGCCGTTTTCCCCGGCAGACGCCGGTGATGACGACTTTTTTGCTGCCCAAAGCGGCGATTTTCTCCGCCATTTGGCGGGTCAGCGCGGAGGAAGCCTCCTCGCCGGGGTAGTCCATGCCGGTTAACACGCAGGCTTCCGTTAAATTGGGGGTAACGATATCCGCATGGGCGACCAGTTCGCCCATTTTTTCGCACATTTCTTTGGTATACGTTTTGTATACGCGGCCGTGGTCGCCCATGACCGGGTCGATGACGGCCAGGCGGGCGCCAAAGCGCTTCGAAAGCGTGGCGATGCTCTCAATCTGCGCGGCCGAGCCTAAAAAGCCGGAGTACACGGCGTCGGCCGTCAGCCCGATGGCTTCCCAGGCGGCAAGGTATTCTTCCGTATGGGGCGAAAGGTCCCGCATGAAAAAGTGGGGCAAAGACGTATCGGAAGATAAAAACGCCGTGGGCAGAGGGCAGACCTCCACGCCGCAGGCGGAAAGCACCGGGATCACAACGCTTAAGGCGCATTTGCCGTAACCGGCGATGTCATGGGCGGCGATGACCCTTGGAAGTGTTTTGGGCATGGTTCAGGCTCCTTTTTATGTATGGCCCAGGGGGCCGGAATAGGGCTTACTCCGCCGGCTCCGAAATCTCCGCCAGCGCCAGGGCTGCTTCCATGTCGCAGCTTCGGGCGCGGGCGATGTCGCCGATGGACAGCATGCCGACCAGTGCGCCGTTTTTTGTCACCGGCAGGCGCCGCACCTTGTTCGCGGACATGAGGGAAGCGGCTTCCCTGACGTCGGCGTCGGCGGGCACGGTGACGACGTTGCGCGTCATCAGCGCGGAAACGGGCGTTTCGGCCGGGTCCCTTTCAGCGGCTACGCAGCGGATTATGATGTCGCGGTCGGTCAGAATCCCGCGCAGGCGGCCATCCTCCCCCACAACGGGCAGCGCGCCGATGTCGTGGCGGCAAAGCAACCGGGCCGCTTCCATAGCCGAGGAAGTTTCGGAAACGGAGACGACGTTTGCGCGCATGAGTTTGTAAACCCGCATGGCCCGCTCCTCCTTTATGGGGCAAAGATTGCCCTTGTAGTATGCCCCGGGCAAAAGCGCTTATGCGGGAACGGTTCTTAAGGCAAAACGGGCCGGTCGATGGGAAGGATGGGGAATATCTCCGACGACTCCTGCGCAAGCAGGCGGAACACACTGTACAGCACCGAGCGCAGGTACGCGCCCGGGCGAATGAGCACAAACGCGCCGGAAGTGTGGCGGTTCAGGTAGTTTTGCAGAAGGGACATATCCTGGGTGGACACGTCGCCGTCTAAAGCAAAGGGCGATTCCCACAGGGCAAAGCCCGCCGCTTCGAAGGCCTGGCGGGCTTCGGCGGTCAGAGATTCGGTTGGCAGCACGGCCGAAACATGCCGTTTGCATAGGCTGAACAGCATGTCGGACGCTTCTATGGCTTCCTCGGCCGTTGCGGCCAGAAGGAGGAAAGAATGCCCGGCGGCGGCAACCTGCCGGATGAGACCGGGGTTTTCGGCGATGTCCGCCGGCGTTACGGCGAAGGCGGCAAGGACGTTTTCCGTCTGCAAACGGGCCAGCACCGTTTCCGCGTCGGATAAGCCCTCAAACGCCAGGTACACGCGGTAGTTTTTCGGTTCGGGCGTGGTCGTCGCCGGAGGCGGCGTAGAACCCGGCGTGGTTATGGGCGTGGAAGCGGGGGGCTGGGTTACGGAAGTGGCCGGCGGTTTGGAGGAGGCGGTGGTGACGGAAGTGCGGGTGCTTATGTACTCGTTCCAGTATCTTTCGATGAAGATCGGCCAGGCGCGGACAATCGTCTCGTCGGAAACCAGAATATCCTTCCGGGATATGCGCACAAAGCCCACCGGCTCCAGCTGGCTGTTGCGGCTGTAGTAGAGGTCGAGCCGCTCGGCCGTAAACGGAACGGGGACAAACCAGTGGCCGTTGCGGTAGACGGCTTTGGCCGCATACTGGGTTCCGTTTTCGTCGTAGGCCACGTCCTGCCGGGTGTCGAAAAAGACCATGTGGGTGAGGGTGGCCAGCGTCACGCCGGCCTGGGTGACGGTGACGGTGACGTTTTGCCGGGCAAACAGCAAAACGGGCACATACAAGACGCCGCCCGACTCAAAGGGCATCTGGGATTTTACGGGCGGGATGACTTCGTACCCGGCGATCATCAGCATTTCCTCGTCGGCGGCTTTGGAAAAGAAAAAGCCCAGAGGCAGAAGGGAAAGCACAATGCAAGCGGCAAACAAAACGGCCAGGGTACGCGGCGGCCCGGGTTTTTTCATGGAAACGCCCCCTTGGGATTTCGGTGGATTTGCCTGCCAAAAATGGAAAATTCTTAAAGTTATTTTATACGCTGCGGCAGGGCATGTCAACGCAAAAGCCTACTTGGGAAAATGTCTTTCGGCTTCCACCGAAGTGTGATATAATAATTGAGAAAATCTAAGGGAAAAAGTTCCCTGCGGCTTGGCTTTACCCAAAGCGGCAGCCAAAGGAAACGAAAATCTTTGCGAATTTCCATACACTTCTTTTTGACCGGAGATATCCATGAACCACATCTACCTGGACAACGCCGCGACCACGTCCGTCTGTCCCGAGGCGGTGGCCGCCGCCGTCGACGCCATGACAAAAACCTACGGCAACCCGTCCTCTTTGCACAAGCTGGGCTTTGCCGCGGAACGGCTTTTGCAGCAGGCGCGGGAGATCTTGGCGGACGCCCTTTCCGCCCGGCCGGACGAGATTTACTTTACCCCCGGCGGCACGTATTCGATTAACATGGCCCTGTTAGGCGCGGCCAGGGCCAGAAAAAACAAGGGAAAACACATCATATCCACCGAAATTGAGCACGACGCGGCCCAAAACACGCTTAACCAGCTTGCCGCCGAAGGGTTTACCGTCACAAAAATCGCGCCGGACGAAAACGGCCGCATTCCCGTTTCCGCCGTTAGAGATGCTTTGCGGGACGATACGATTCTTGTTTCCGTCATGCTGGCAAACAACGTGACAGGCCGGCTCCAGCCGGTGGCGGAGATAGCGGACGCGATACAAAGCGCCGGTTCCCAGGCCCTGCTGCACACGGACGCGGTACAGGCGTTTTTGAAAGTGCCCGTTTCGGTAACGGAGCTGGGCGTGGATTTGCTGTCTGTGAGCAGCCATAAAATCCACGGACCTAAAGGGGCGGGGGCGCTGTATGTGAAAAAGGGCGTGCGGCTGGCGCCCATCGTTTTTGGCGGAGGGCAGGAAAAAGGCCTGGCCCCCGGCACGGAGGGCATG
>JAKPBM010000200.1 GCA_029778935.1 Bacillota bacterium
CGCTGGACGACATCAACCAGCAGGCGTATATCCCCTACAAAAACGGCGAAATCACCCAGGAACAGGCAGTGGACGCGGCCATGAAGCCCTTAAGAGAGTTCATGCTCCGCAACACGGAAGCAAAAGATTTGAACCTCTTTCTGGAACTGGGCGGGTACGAAGCGCCGGAGACGCTGGATGAAATCAAAACGACGGTGATTATCCCCGCCTTTATCACAAGCGAGTTAAAAAGGGCCTTTACCATCGGGTTTTTAATCTTCCTGCCGTTTTTAATCATCGACCTGGTGGTGTCTAGCACGCTGATGTCCTTAGGCATGATGATGCTTCCGCCGACCATGATCTCCCTTCCGTTCAAGCTGATGCTCTTTGTGCTGGTGGACGGGTGGGGGCTGATTGTGAAAACCCTGGTCATGGGTTTCCACTAATCAGGGAAGGAGGACACCATGTCGCAAGGCGAAGTTTCGGCTGTATTCAAAGACGCCATCATCACGGCGCTGCTGATGGCCGGCCCGTTTCTGATTGCCAGCGTGGTCATCGGCATCGTCATCTCCGTCATCCAGGCCGCCACGCAGATTCACGAGCAGAACATCGGCTTTGTGTTTAAAATCGTGGCCATCGGGCTGCTGCTGGTATTGCTCTTTTCCTGGCTGATTACGATTATCATGGATTTTACCAACCGGACGTTTGAAAGCATCCTCAACTTCTTGTAGCAGGTAAGGGCCGATGCTGGAAATAAGAATTTCGGAATTCACGCTGTTTCTGCTGGTATTCACCCGGGTGACGGGGGCCGTGCTGTTTAACCCGTTTTTAGGGCGGCGGAACGTCCCCGCCATGGCGCAGATCGGCCTGGCCATGGCCATTGCGCTGCTCGTCACGCCGACGCTCAACATCGCCGATTTCGACCCGGGAACGGGGATTGCCTTTATCCCTGTACTGATGAAAGAGCTGTTTATCGGCTATCTGACGGGGCTGGCTATCAACTTTTTAACGACCATTGCCCTTACGGCGGGGGAAATCACCGACACGCAGATTGGTTTGGGCATGGCCAAGATTTTCGACCCCCAGTCCAACGTCTCCATGTCCGCCACGGGTACCCTTTATAACCTGATGGTCACTCTCGTGTTTTTCGCCATGGACGGGCATCTGACCCTGTTCCGGCTGGTGGGCCGGTCGTTTGAAGCCTTCCCGCCGGGCAAAGTGGTGATTCATACCGACGCGGGCATGTATGTAGGGCTTTTGATGAGCACTATTTTGCAGTTTACCATCAAGCTTGCCCTGCCGATTATCGCCGTGGAGCTGCTGTTGGAAGCGGGGATCGGCGTGCTGATGCGGTCGGTGCCGCAGATCAACATTTTTGTGGCGGGCATACAGCTCAGGCTCCTAGTGGGGCTGGTGATGCTGCTGCTGACGCTTCCGCTGCTGTCGGGGATTTTCGGAAACGCCGTGGACGTGGTCTTCGACAAGCTGGAAGAAGCCATGATACTGATGCTGGGGACCTAGAGAAAAAGGGGAGAAGGAAGTGGCCGACCAGAGCGGGAAAACAGAAAAGGCAACAGAGCAAAAACGACGGGACGAGCGCAAAAAAGGCAACATTTTCCAAAGCAAGGACATTACCAGCGCCGTAACGCTTTTGGCCTGCGTGTTTGTGCTCCGGATCGCCGGCTCTTTTCTGTACACTTCTCTCCGGGACATTGTGACTAAGGGCAGTTTGTCGGTGTCCTTTTCCGGCAATTTAAGCCCCAAGACGGCCTCGCTGCTGTTTACGGATGCGGTCGTATCCTTTCTGAAGCTGTTTGCGCCGGTGGCGGCGGTGTCGGTGGCGGCGACGGTGGTGCTCACCGGCATTCAGACCCGGTTCAAGTTTACCGGCTCGCTGCTGGCCCCCAAGTTTTCGCGCCTGAACCCCGCGCAGGGGTTTACGAAGATGTTCTCCGGCAAATCGCTGGTGGAACTGCTGAAATCGTTAATTAAGCTTGTCGTTATCCTTGTTGTTGTCTATACGGAAATCCAATCCCGGCTGAGCCAGGTGGCGTCCCTCCCCATGACGGACGTGGAAAGCGCTTTGTTCTGGACCGCCGGGGCGGCCTACGCCGTGATGATGAAGATCGCCTTGCTGATGGTGGTGTTCGGCGCGGCCGACTTTATGTACCAGTGGTGGTCATATGAGCGCAGCATCCGCATGACCAAGCAGGAAGTCAAGGAAGAGCTGAAGCGTTCGGAGGGCGACCCCCAGATCCGGTCCCGCATCAAGGAAGTGCAAAGGCGTATGGCCACCATGCGCATGATGCGGGCGGTGGCGAAGGCGGACGTGGTCGTCAGAAACCCGACCCACTACGCCGTCGCGTTAAAATACGACCCCGATAAGGACTTTGCCCCCATGGTGGTGGCAAAAGGCAAGGACTATCTTGCCCTGCGGATTATCCGCGAAGCGGAAAAGCACAACATCTATATCACGGAAAACAAGCCCCTCGCCCGAGGGCTTTACGAAGCGGTTGACTTAAACTGCTATATACCGGAGGAGTTTTATAAGGCGGTGGCCGAAATCATCGCCTACCTCTACAAGATCAAGAATAAAACCATACCCAGATAGGCGCATGCCGACCGGGAGAAAGCTTATATGAAAAAATTCAAATCCGTCTTCGACAACGTAATAACGCTGTTTATCGTCGGCATTATCTTCCTGATTATCATCCCGCTGAACACGGCGGTCCTGGACTTCATGCTGATTGTAAACATTGCGCTGTCCCTGGTCATCTTTATTACCACCATGTACATAAAGGAGCCGCTGGAATTTTCCGCCTTTCCTTCCATTTTGCTGATTACTACGCTGTTCCGCGCGGCG
>JAKPBM010000212.1 GCA_029778935.1 Bacillota bacterium
TAAGTCTAGCACATTTTTAATTCTGTAACCGCTTGCCGCACGAAACATGATTTTCCCGGCACGAAACAGGCTCTTTCGGCAAGCCCGGATTTGTGTTATACTGGACATATTCACAGACAGAGCGGAGGGGCTGCTTTTGATACAGATCGCGGTCTGCGACGACAACCAGGACGACCTGGCCCGCATGGTTTCCCTGCTGGACCGGTTCAAAACGATCCGCAATTACCACTTTGAAAACTTCCTGTTTACCAGCGGGCTGGAGCTTTTGTCCGCGCTGGAGAAAGGCAAACGGTTTGACGTATACTGCCTGGACATCCTCATGCCCGGCTACTCGGGTATGGATGTAGCAAGGGAAATCCGCACCTTTGATAAAACGGCGCCGATAGTATTTTTCACCTCCTCTGCCGAATATGCGCTGGAAGGATATTCCGTCAAGGCGGTAAACTACATCCTAAAACCCGTATCCGAAGAAAAACTCATTGCCGCCTTTGACGAACTGCTGGAACAGTTAGGCGAAAAGGCCGAGGAAACGGCCATCGTGGTCAAATCCAACGAAGGTTTGCAGAAGATCGTCATTACCAGTTTAGTCTACGCCGAAGTTATCGGCCGGAACGTGCTGTACCACCTTCGCTCGGGCAAAGTCGTCGCCTGCACGGAGCCTTTCGCCGCCGCCTGCGAAAAGATCCTGCCGTTCGGCTGCTTTGTGAAAACCCACCGCTCTTATATCGTCAACATGCAGTACATAGACACCGTCGACAACCACCAGGTGACGCTGCAGACCCTGTCCACCGTCCCCATCGCCCAGGGCAAAGCCCGGGAGGTAAAACAGCAGTACCTGGCCTACCAGATGGAAGAGGAATAAGCTATGGCGGAAGCATTTGCCTTTGCGCGCTACTACGTGGCCCTGCTGTTCGGCACATTGGTGGCCGCCGGATTTGCCGGCATGCCCGCCACAAGGAAAAATTATCTCGTTCTGACCGGCTTTACCGTCGGCATCTTCGGCGTGCAGGTGCTTTGCCTGTTCGCCTGGGGCATGGACTACACCTGGAAAATGTACCCGCTGCTCTGCCATGTGCCGATTGTGCTGTTTACGGTGCTGTATTTGAAGCGGCCGTGGCTGGTCGGGGTGGTGAGCATGTTCGCCGCCTTCCTCTGCTGCCAGCCGCCCCGGTGGGTCGGCAGCCTGGCGGGGGAGCTTCTGGGCAGCGTATCGATGAACCATCTGGGCTACATCGTCACCGCCGCCGTCACGTATGTGGTTTTAAAGAAGCACGTGGTGCAGTCGGTGCGGCACCTGCTGGACCGTTCCGCCAAGTCCTGCCTGGTTTTCGGCGCCGTTCCGGCCTTCTACTACTGCATGGACTTTGCCACAACGGTGTACACCGATTTCCTTTACAGGGGCACGCGCACGGCCGTACAGTTTATGCCCTTTTTGATTTCCGCCTGTTACTTCGTATTCGTCCTCTTCTACTACGCCGAGCTGCAGAAGCAGGCCTTAGTGGAGCGGGAGCGGGACATGCTCCACTCCCAGTTCCGGCAGGCGCAGGCCGAATTTGCCTCCATGAAGCAGATGCAGCAAACCGCCGCGGCCTACCGGCACGACATGCGCCATTACCTTTCCCTGCTGCAGCAGCTGGCCGCGGAAGGCCGCCTGGACGAAATCCGGGAGTATCTGCAGTCTGTCCAGTCGGACATTGACGCCATCACGCCCCGCCGCTACTGCGACAACGAGACCGTGAACCTGATCCTCTCGGCCTACGCTGGCAGGGCACAGCTGGAAAGCATTTCCCTTGACATCGATGCGCGGCTGCCCGACGCCCTGCCCTTCAGCGATACGGAGCTTTGCTCCCTTCTCTCCAACGCTTTGGAAAACGCCGTGAAGGCCTGACATGGCATCGCGGAGCCGTCCGGCCGGAAAATCAGGCTTCGCACCTACTCGAAAAACAACAAGCTCTGCATCGACA
>JAKPBM010000216.1 GCA_029778935.1 Bacillota bacterium
TTCCTTTGAAGAAGACGGCTTTGCCGTGGCGGAGGGTGCGGCGGGGGCTATCGGTATGGCCGAACCGGCGGGCCGGGCGGCGGAGCCGTATGCCTGGCAGGTGACGGCGCTTTTGCGGGAAAGGGCCGTTCTGCAGCAGCTTTTGTATGAGAGCCAGTTTGAGAAGGACCTGCAGCAGCTAAAAAGCCTCTTTCCGCTGGAGAAGGTGTCCCACGTGTCTGAGCTGGGGGACGATTTTATGGCTTTGCGGGCGGCGGGGGTCGACAACGTGACGGCGTTTGTGGCTGTGCAGTTGGCGAAAAATTTACGAAAGCCCCCTGAGCCGGGGGCCGTCGGCTCCGCCAGTGCGGAGGAAGGGGAGTTCTTTTCCAGCCGGGAAATTGACCACCTGAGCGAAAAGGATCTGGAGGATCCGAAGGTTCTGGAGAAAGCAATCAAGTCAATGACAAAATGGAAAAAGTAAAGGGGAGTTAGTATGGCATACGAGAATTTCAAACCGACGATCTGGTCCAAGTACATTCAGCACGAGCTGGCCAAGGCGACCGTCTTGCAGGAAGACTGCAACACCCGCTTCCAGGGCGAAGTGGGCCTGGGCAAAACGGTGAAGATTGTCGGCGTCGGGCGGCCGACGGTGGGCACCTACGTGCCGGGGCAGAACATCCAGGAAGCCCAGACGCCCCCGGACACAAGCGTCCTTTTGCAGATTGACCAGTACAAGTACACCCACTTCCTGGTCGACGACATCGACCAGGCCCAGTCCATTGACGGGCTGATGCAGGCGTATATGAAGGAGTCGACGGCGGCGCTGGCGGAAGCCAGAGACAGCTACATCGCGTCTTTGGCGGCGGGGGCGGAGTATAAGTCGGATTCGCTGCTCATTGACACGCCGGAGAAGGCCAGAAAGGCCGTGGACGACGCGCTGGTGGTGCTGTGGGACAACGGCGTAAAGATCACCGACGAGGTGGTCATCACCGTGACACCGAAGTTCTACGCCCTATTAAAGCAGTCCATCGCTTCGGAAATCAGCAACAACGTGGATCTCATCAAAAAGGGCGTGCTGGGCTATTACAGCGGCGCGGCGGTGAAGATGTCCAACAACCTCTATAACGACGGTACGGACGACTACCTGCTGGTGCGGACGAAAAACGCCATCGCCTTTGCGGCGGGCATTGAGAAGACGGAGGCGTATACGCCCGAGTACCAGTTCGCCGACGCCATCAAGATGCTGGACTGCTACGGCGCCAAGATTATCCGGCAGAAAGAGCTGTACGTCATCCGCGCCCACTACGCATAAGGCGTAAACCATGTCCGGCAAGGGGCGACCCTTGCCGGACATGCCGTAAGGAGGGATTTTCATGACGGGGAGCGAGCTTTTGGCCAGAGCCGTGGCCATTATGCAGGAAACGGAGACGGAGCACTATGAGCCATACGCGGTGCCGCTTATCAATCTGGTGCTGGCGGAGACCTTTGAGGTAAACCAGCGGATCCGGCGATTTGGCGGGAAGGAGGAAATGCCTGCGCTGCCGCAGATACGGGAGCTTTCGGAGGAGATTCCGTATGAAGAGGTTCTGTGCGCGCGGGCGCTGCCGCTGGGGCTTTTGTGCCGGATTTACGCGGCGGAGGGGAACAACCCCATGCTGAGCCTGTATAAGCGGGAGTACGCCGAGGCGGTCAATGAATGCGACAGGGATTTGCTGGTGTTCGAGACGGAGGGGAGCTATGCGGAGTTTTTCGGTGGCCGGCGGCGCTAAGCAGCGGCGGGCGGTGGTGTACCGGAAGTTTCGGGGCGTGGATTTTTCCACGGACCCGGCGCTGATTGACCGGTCCCGCTCGCCCTTTGCGCCAAACTTGATTTCCGACAGCGGCGGGTTTCCCGAAAAGCGGCCCGGCTGGCGCACGCTGGAGCGGTTTTCCGGGAAAATCAACGGAATTTTCCACGCGGAAATCGGCGGAAGCACCCACCGGCTGATTCACGCGGGGGATAAGCTGTACCGCAACCTGCCGGGGGAGACGGTTATGCTTCGGGAGGGGCTGGCGGATAACCGGTCCTTTGGTTTTTTCGCCGCGGGGAAGTTCTGGATGTTGACGGGCAGGGAGTACCTGGTCTACGACGGGGAGCAGGTGAAACCCGTGTCGGAGGTGGCCTATGTGCCGACGACGGTGATTTCCCGGCTTCCTTCCGGCGGGGGCGTGGCCTTTGAGCCGGTGAACCTTCTGACCGGCAGGCGGAAGAACAGTTTCCAGGGCGACGGGGAGACAAAGAGGTACTATCTGGATCAGAAGAAGATTCAGAGCGTGGACGAAGTGGCGGTCAACGGGGAGGCGGTGAGCGCGTATACCGTCAATTTGAACGACGGGACGGTGACGTTTAATACGGCGCCGCCGGCCCCGCCGGTCCCCGGGCAGGACAACGTGGTAATTACCTTTACGAAGAACACGGAAGGGTATGCGGGAACCATCGAAGCCTGCCGGTTTGCGGGGCTGTTCGGCGCCGGGGGGCAGGGGGAATGCGTGTTTTTCTCCGGCAACCCCAGCAAACCCAACGTGGACTGGCATAGCCAGGCCCACGGGCCGGACTGGCGAACCGACCCGTCCTATGTGCCGGACACTTCCTTTGCCTATGTGGGCG
>JAKPBM010000254.1 GCA_029778935.1 Bacillota bacterium
GTTCGGCGCCCAGCCCGGGCGGAAACCCGTTTGGGTGTTCCTGGTGGAAGCCATCCGCAACATGAAGGGCCAGACCATGTACCCCAAGGGCGGCACGGCCATGGTCACCGTCCGCCAGATTGGCCAGGCCGCCGCGGGCGCGCTGGAGCGGAACAAGGGCGGCAACGCCTACCCGCTGGGCTACTACAACATGACATGGAAGGAAATGCTTGCCATCTTCCACAAGCACATGGGCATGCCCGAACGCAAAGTCGTCACCATCCCCACCTTCCTGTACCGGCTGAACGCGAAAAAACAGCTCAAGCAGGCCAAAGAACACAACATCGAGCCAGGCCTGCATCCGGTGGAGTTTTCCCACCTCATGTGCGCCAATTTGTTCATCGATAAATCCCTGGGCTGCGAACCTCTGGGCGTCACCGACGACGACATCGACGCGGCCATCGGCCAGTCCGTCCGCCTTTCGATGGAAATCCTTGACGGCAAAACCGAAGCCATCGGCATGAAAGGCGAATAAACGGTCTAAAATCCATCGTTATAAAGCCAAATCGAGCGGGGTTTGCTTTTTCGGGCAGGCCCCGCTTGCCCTTTAGTAAAAAAACAGAACGATTACAGATCGCCATCAAATACGTAACACTTTGCGCATTTCTATTGACTTTTCAGGCGTATTTTCTATACTAATATCAGAAAATCATAAGACTGCGGGATACACGTCCCTGGCCTTGCCAAGGGCGTGCTATATAGGCAGGCAATCTGACATGCCTTTCCTCTATTTTTTATCCACCCCATTGAAAAGACTGCACGAACGTTGCCGCCGTTCGTGCAGTCTTTTTTCTGTGTTTTAAGTAATCGGTTCCCTTTCTCGGTACATGCTGCTGGAACAGCGGCCGGCAATCGTTGGCGCCGCCAGCGCCATGCGGCAAAAGCCGCTGCCGCCGCGCAAAATGGATGTTCGCGGAATTCGCAACCGCCCGCGCCGCCCGCGTCGGCAGCGCAGCAGCTTCGGCCGGCAGGAACATTCTGCAAGCGGGGCGTAAACGGCTTAGCAGCATTTGCCCGCGCCGGCGGGCAGAAATCTTGACCGCCAACACCACCTGCATATTACGCTGATAACATGAGTCACCAACACAGCCCTGGTCTTAACGGAAGAAACCGCTGCTGATTCTCCCGCCCGCGCAGCTCCGTAGCCTTAGGCAAATATCCCGGCCTGCATAGCTTGGTTGGATTAAAATTCCAACAGCATCCCCCGCGTCAGAACCGCGCGCCGCAGCCGTCAACACCGCCCGCATCGGCGGGTGTCGGCACAACCTGCGGCGCACCCTGCCCGGGCAAACCTGCACCAGCCCAATACACCGCTGTCACCTGCAGTTCACCACACCGCCACACCCGCCTCTGCCCCGGCAAAGCGCCCGCTTACTATCCCTTCACGCTGCCGGACAAAAGCCCCGCCACAAAATACTTCTGGGCAAAGGTGAATACCACATATATGGCCAAACTCACCAGGAACGTGGCCGCCATGAGCTGGTTCCAGAGGATTTCCGACTCGTTCCGGAACACGGTCAGCGCCAGCTGCACGGTTTTCATTTTGTCGGTGTTGGTCATAATCAGCGGCCAGGTGTACTCGTTCCAGGTGCCCGTAAACTTCAAAACGCCCAATGACGCCAGCACCGGCCCGCTTAAAGGCAGATAAATCTTCAAAAACGCCGCAAAAGGGCCGCAGCCGTCCATTCTCGCCGCGTCGTCCAGCTCCCGGGGGAAGCCGATGTAAAACTGCCGGCATAAGAACACGCCGAAAGACCCGGCTAAAAAGGGCAGAATCAGCCCCGCGTAGGTGTTATACAGCCCCACGCCCCCCTGGCCGAGCCAGTTGTTGCCGCCCGCAAAGGGAATCCCCCGAAGCAGCGAAAACAGCGGGATCATCGTCACCTGCGGCGGAATCATCATGCCCGTCAGCACCAGCAGAAACAGCACTTTCGAGCCTCTGAACCTGAGCCTAGCGAACACGTACCCGGCCATGCTGTTAATTACCAGGCTTACGGCGGTAACCACCACGGTCACAATCGCCGAGTTCAGAAAATACCGGGGCCAGTTGCCGTTTCGCATGGCCTTGGCGTAGTTTACAAACTGCAGCCGCTCGGGAACGAGCACCATCGAGGGCGAATACACTTCCGACATGGTCTGCAGGGAGATGGAAATCATCACAAAAAAGGGAAACAGCACAAACGCCGCGCACACCACGACGAACACCGCCGCCAGCAGACGCACCGCCCCGTCTTGGGCCCTCCCCTTACGCAACATTTTTCTCTTCATTCCTTCGCATCCAGAATACATTCACGATCGTCACGGCCAGGATCATCAAAAACAGCACCACCGACATGGCCCCCGCGTAGCCCAGCCGGAAATCGTTAAAAGCCCTTTGGTATATCTGATAGACGATGGTGGAGGTGGAGTTCACCGGCGCCCCCTGGGTCATAATCTGCACCTGCTCAAAGGTCTTGAAAGCCTCGATGCTGGTGGTGATGAGCACGAAAAAGGCCGTCGGGGCAATCATGGGCAGCGTCACATGGCGGAACTTCTGCCACAGCCCCGCCCCGTCGACGGTGGCGGCTTCATACAGCTCG
>JAKPBM010000255.1 GCA_029778935.1 Bacillota bacterium
CGAGCTGTACCGCGACCGCAAAGGAAGCAAGCTGCTCTGCGTCGCGAACACCGCGGACGAGGCCGTCACTTCTTCCTGCGACAGCTGCATTGAGCTGAACTTTGGTAAAGCTCTGCCGAACGCCCTGATGGCCCTTGGCTATATCACCGTCGCCCAGGTCGTCGCATTGCAGCGTTCCCTGTCGCTCGGGATTACGCCCGACAACCCCTGCCCCACCGGCGAAGTGAACCGGGTTGTCAAAGGCGTGACGATTTACCCGCTGTAAGCAGTCGTTTTCCCCCTATTACGGCGTTTGTAGGCGGTTTTTGCGCCCGAACGGCAGCGAAGCTCGCTGACGTATGCCCAGAAGCAAGTTTATCGCTGCGTCTATATTTCTGGTTTCGTTTTCCTGCCCCTTTTTCCGCTTTCCTGCGGACGATATAAAAGCAAACGGCCAATGCGTTCCTCCGCATTGGCCGTTTTGCTATTTTTGTCATCTAATTGGAACCCACCAGCAGATACGCCCCTTTGTAGACAAAGCCGCAGGATTTGGCCGTGTTCATGGACGCCACGTTTTCCTTTTTGCAGCTGTAGCAGTACACCACATCCGGCATTGCGGCGCATAGGGCCGAGAGCAGGCGTTTGGCGTATCCTTTCCCCCGGTATCGGCGGTTGACAAAGACTTCCACCGTCACGATGTTCATCTCCCGGTCTATATCGCCTGTGACAAACCCGGCCGCGTTGCCGTTCTCGGTTATCAGCAAGCTGATAACCGAATCACCGCAGACGTGTTCGGTAAAACTATCCATAAAGCTTTCGGCAATTATCTTCCCGAGGGCGCTATCTTCCGCGTCGACAACACAGCAGGCTTCCATCAGAGCCTTGTCATCCAGCGTTACCCGCCGAACGGCCGCGTCCTCATAGGGAACCCATGCGCGCGAAAACCGGTAGGATGCTGGGCAGTTTTTCCAATCCTCCGGAATTTTTCCAAAACAAAGGCGAATATCCGTTCCGCCGGCTTTCGGGCGGCGACAACCTCTTGATACGCCGACAGTATATCCGACGCGGGCGAAAGCGCATGAATGTGCCATTTGACAGGCTCACTGCATCTGGCCACAAGGCAGCCGTGGGAAAGGTAGTATTCGGCATCTGACTCGCCGGAAAAGAAGTCGTAGTAAATGCGGCACTGTTCCTGCGCGACAAACAGTGCCTCGCCCTCCAGAAACAGTTCTTTCGCCTTTGTCACAGTAATCTGCTGCATGGGCAGCCCCCTTTCTTCGGAACTTGTTGTAATGTAACATGTATGAGCAACATCTGCAGGATCTTTTCTCCGCTTCCCTCGAAACCTGCGGCAAATGAATCAAAAACGGCGGCACGGCGTTTGCCGCGCTGGCCATTTCTTTTTTACAAGACAAGCCTAGCTTTCCGCCGCGACAACCGCCGGCGCGTTGTTTTTCCGTATCTGCTTTCTCGCATACAGGAAAATGCCCACCTGGCCAAGCCCCGCCAGGCCCCAGGTTACGGGATAACAGGCAAACAGCACGACCACCGTCGGGTACCAGGCAAACACGGTTTTCAGCCAGACAATGCGCATCAAACAGGCGCCGACCAGCGTGCACACCATGGGCGCCACGGAATAGCCCATGCCGCGGGTCAGGCCGGGAAATACGTTCATCACGCCGCAGGTAAAGTAAGCGACCATCAGCACTTTCATCCGCAGCATGCCCAGCTCGATAACTTCCGGATCGGAGTTAAACAGGCCCAGCAGCGGCCGGCCCAGCAGAAGCGTTATGCCGCTCAGCACAAACCAGGTGGAAAAAATCAGCCCGGTACATACTTTGGCGATGGTATCAATCCTGTCGTATTTCTTCGCCCCCATATTCTGGCCGGTAAACGAAATCGCCGCGTTGTAATAAGCGTTCATGGTGGTGGCCACCAGGCCTTCCACGTTGCCCGAAGCGGAACCGGCCGCGACCATGACCGAGCCGAAGGAGTTGACCGCCGACTGAATCATCACGTTGGAAATGGAAAACAGGGCGTTCTGTATCCCTGCCGGAATGCCGACTTTTACGATTTTGCCGAGTTTCGGCCCGTCGATGCGCATATGCCGGGGCGAAAAGCGGATACCCTTGATATCGCTTCGGGACAGGCAGGTTAAAATCAGGATCAACGCGAGAACCTGGGAAATCACCGTCGCCCAAGCCACACCGTC
>JAKPBM010000260.1 GCA_029778935.1 Bacillota bacterium
GCCTTCGCCGTTAGCGGCAGCGCCGCGTCATAACCCCGGATGAAGAGTTTTTCTTAGACATGCAGCAGGGGCCGGATTCCTTTTCCCCTGCCCTTTGCCGAAAAAACGCCGATGGGATAGGTTTTCGCATCGCCCATACCGACCGACTTTCTCAAAAAATCCCCGGCTGGAACATAGGTTTGGTCAAAACCGTCTCATACGGTGCCGCAGCAAAGCCGACGCTGTTTGTCTTGTCCCGCTTAAAAATCAAAAGGACGGCAGGCGCTAAGCGCCCGGCCGTCCCCTTTTGGCAGTTTACAGCCTGCCCATCCCCTTTAAGAACAGCAGGTTTTCGATAATCCCGTGCCTCTTCCACCAGTTTTTGCTGACCGCCCAGGCATCGGGGTAGCCGTTCCAGCTCCAAAAAACGTCCCAGGAGCCGTCGGGAAGCTGCGAGCCGATGAGATAGTCGCATTCCTTCTCTGCCCATTCCCTGTTGTCCTCGTAAAAGAGACTGTCTTTCCCCTTGATAAACGAGGATGGCCGGCAGACATACCCCGTACCCCAGGCGGAAACGTCCTTTGTAATGTTGTCCGACACAATGCGGCGCAGGGTGGCTTCCATCTGACCGAGGTCAATAACGGAAACTTCTGCTTTCCGGCAGTACTCATACAGGCGGATATAACAGTTGGCAAGATGCATATCCGCTTCTTGTTTCGCCACAAGCTGTTCCCACGCGTTTTGAGCCAGGCGGCAGCCCAGGCGGTACAACTCACTGTCCTTTTTGGCAAACCGCAGGAGAAAACCCGCCAGGCAGGCCGTAGGGTTGTAGTAATCCTTATTTACGCTCTCGTCGTAGTGCCACCAGGGGGCGTGGGGATATTCGTCGTTAGTTTTGACCGTGAACGTCCAGACGCTTCCGTCAAACCCATCGCCTGATGAAAGGTAGCGTAAAATGCCGGCCACGATGGGGTGCGAGGGGTCTTCGAACCCGATTTTCCGCAATATCTCCGTTGCCGCCCAAGTCTGTATGGGTGAGGAATGGGGGTTCCAGGAATCCGCTTCCAGCCCGTGGCCAAAGCCCCCGTCATCATTCTGATAGAACGAAAGGGCGCGCAAAACGGCGTCTTTCCCGCCGTTTTCAAAATGGAACTGCCATCTCGCCAAATCCAGGGGCCTTGCGTTGCGGTATATGAACTGTCTTGCTTTTTCCAATACGTGCATCGCTTTTCCTCCAGTGTAATGTATCAGGCATAGGCTTCCGTTTCGTCGCCTTTTTGCTGCCGGTAGTGTTCCTTGTCGCGGTACATGTTCTTATCGGCCTCTTCGAACAAAGCCTCCATGTTTATGGCTTCCTCCGCCGCCGAAATGGCGTAACCGGCGCTGACGGAAAGGGGGAACGGCAGCGTGCTTTCCCTGTTAAAGGATTCCACGTTGCTTTTGATCGCCCGCACGGCCGACTCGGCCGCCGCCGCGTCCCCATGGGGCAGAACGACGGTAAACTCGTCGCCGCCGTACCGGCAGAGAAAAGCGGGCGAGTTGTTGAAGGTTTTGCGAAGAATCCTCGCCATATTTAGCAGCGCCGAGTCGCCCATGCTGTGGCCATACAGGTCGTTGATGCTTTTGAAGTCGTTGATGTCCATCAAAATCACCGCCACGGCCCGGTCCTGCCCGCTGCCCAGGCCGGCCATATATCGTTCGAGAATGCGGCGGTTAAACAGGCCGGTCATGTGGTCCACCGACATGGCCTGGCTGCTCTTGTTAAAAAGCACCAGCAGGCCGGAAATCACCGCGCAGGGCCAGATGACGGTTATCCCATAGAACATCGCCTGTACTAGCCCGCCCACAAACGGCGGCACGGTGATAAAGGCGATGGTCAAAAGCTCCTTCCGTCGGTCCCGAAGGGTTTCCTTCCGGTACCTTGTCAGCGCCGTCAAAGACACAACCACCAGATACGCCAGCACAAACATCGCCATCGGCACGGACAGCACGCCCCGGTGATACACGTTGTACCCGTCCAGATAGAAGCAAAGCCCGTTCCAGGGGGCGGTGATAATAATCAGGCTCAGTATGTAAAAAGGGCCAATGACAAAGACGGCTTCTTTCCATTTCGCCATCGGCCTGATAAAAATACGATACCAGGCGTACCGCAGCCACTCCAGCACAACGACCAGGTGCAATATGAAATAGAACAT
>JAKPBM010000276.1 GCA_029778935.1 Bacillota bacterium
CGTTGTAAGAAACGACAACGCCGGCAACGGCGCCTTCAAACTTTGCTTTCAGGCTTGCAACGTAAGCCTGCTTTTCAGAAAGGATCTTTGCACTGGGCATTTGGTTTCACCTCGTTTCATAAAAGTCTCTATACTGCTAAACAAAAAGCCTCTTTCCCGTTCGCACGAGAAAGAGGCTCAATACAACACAAGTTTGCATCGCGCGTTTCTCGGCAGGCGGGCAAATGCCCTTATGCTTTTACAGCACCTGCTGTCTTAAAAACAGCAATAGTATAATACCGCACACGCGCGGTGTTGTCAAGCGCTAAATCGAGAAATTTCGATTATACGCCGTACTTCAGGGTGTTGAGACGGATGCCGGGGCCCATCGTGGTGGCGATGCAGGCGCTCTTGAAGTACTGGCCCTTGGCAGCAGCCGGCTTTGCCTTCGCAATGGCCTCCATCACGGTGTCCAGGTTGGTATACAGCTTCTCCGCACCGAAGGAAGCCTTGCCCACGGGCACATGGATGATGTTCTGCTTGTCCAGACGGTACTCGATCTTACCGGCTTTCGCATCGGTAACGGCACGGCCCAGATCGGGGGTAACGGTGCCGGCCTTGGGGTTCGGCATCAGGCCGCGGGGGCCGAGAACTTTACCAAGACGGCCGACCTTGCCCATCATATCGGGCGTGGTCACGACAACGTCGAAATCCATGAAGCCGCCGGCGATCTTGTTCACCAGCTCGTCATCACCGACGATATCGGCGCCGGCTGCTTCAGCGGCAGCGGCAGCGGGGCCCTTGGCAATGGCGCAGACGCGGACGGTCTTGCCGGTGCCGTTGGGCAGGATGACCGCGCCGCGGACCTGCTGGTCGGCGTGGCGGCTGTCGACGCCCAGACGGACGTGCAGCTCAACGGTCTCATCGAACTTGGCGGTAGCGGTCTTGCAGCAGACCTCCAGCGCCTCGTTCAGGTCATAGCTTTTGGTAGAATCGACGAGCTTGGCAGCGTCGACATAATGCTTGCCGTGTTTCATTCTATATCCTCCTATGTGGTCTGGCGGGCTGATTCAGCCCTCCCACGTTATTTCGGCTTCGTTCAGCGTTAGCCCTCGACGGTGACGCCCATGCTGCGGCAAGTGCCGGCAATCATGCTGGCGGCGCTTTCCAGAGAAGCAGCGTTCAGGTCAGGCATCTTGGTCTTGGCAATTTCCTCGATCTGTGCCTTGGTCAGCGAAGCGACCTTGGTCTTGTTCGGGGTGCCGGAAGCGGTCTGGAGGCCGGCAGCCTTCTTGATGAGGACGGCCGCCGGAGGAGTCTTCGTGATGAAGCTGAAGGAACGGTCGGCATACACGGTGATGACGACGGGGATAATATAGCCCATCTCATTCTTGGTACGCTCGTTGAATTCCTTCGTGAAAGCCATGATGTTCACGCCGTGCTGGCCCAGAGCAGGACCAACCGGGGGAGCCGGAGTCGCTTTGCCGGCCTCGATCTGCAGCTTGATATAGCCTGTTACTTTTTGTGCCATTGTAATGCACCTCCAAAAATCTGTGGTTAGTTGCGGCTCGCGGTGCGAGCCTCCCACGAGCGTACGACCACCGCACGCTCTATAAGAACGGCAAAAGCCGTCTTACCGGAACAAACGCCGCCTGTTACAGCAGCTCTACCTGACCGATCTCAAGCTCGGCGGGCGTTTCGCGGCCGAACATATTGACCTTCAGGCGTACCTTGAACCCGGCGAGGTCGATTTCCTCCACCGTGCCCATAAAGCCCTCCATGGGGCCGGATGTGATCTGGACATTGTCGCCGACCTTGAAATCGACGCTCAGCTGAGACTTCGTCTCCACGCCCAGATTTTCCACTTCCTCGGCGCTCAGGGGCACCGGCTTGGAAGCGGGGCCAACAAAGCCCGTGCAGCCGCGCGTATTGCGCACGATGTACCAGGTTTCGTCCGTCATCACCATCTTGACCAGGACATAGCCGGGGAACAGCTTGCGTTCCACCATCTTTTCCTGGCCGTCCTTGATTTCAGGCACCATTTCGGTCGGCACCTTGATATCGCAGATCATCTCCTGCAGGCGGCGGTTTTCCACCATGGTCTGCAGGTCCTGGGCAACCTTGTTCTCATACCCGGAATAGGTATGCACAACGTACCACTGGGCCTCCAGGGACTGGTCTTCCATAGTAAACCTCCGTACTGCGCTTACGCGCCGATGATAAGACCCATGATGCCGCCGAAGGCAGCGTCAAGAGCGATCATAGTGACAGCCGAGATGGCGACGACGACCAACACGACGACCGTGTTGTTTTTGGTATCTTCCTTGCTGGGCCAGACGACCTTCTTCAGTTCGCTCTTCGTATCACGAAAGAACTTGACGATGCGGCCGAAAAAGCGTTTGACCGCACCGAAAGCACGAACGGCAACGTTCGGCTTCTTCTGGAT
>JAKPBM010000277.1 GCA_029778935.1 Bacillota bacterium
CCATGAACGAATCCAAACTGGCCGCCCAACTGTTTACCGTCCGTGATTTCTGCAAAACGGAGGAAGGCATTGCCCAAAGCATGGAGAAAATCGCCGCCATCGGCTACAAAAACGTGCAGATTTCCGGTCTTGCCAAAATCCCGGCGGAGCGCATGCGCAAAATCATGGACGACAACGGCCTTAAAATCATTGTCACACATAACGGCTGGAACCGTTTTACAAGCGAACTGGACGAACTGATTGAGGAACACCATATTTACGGCTGCCGGTACGCTGGCCTCGGCTCCATGCCCGGCGACCTGTTCCCCCGGAACACGGCGGAAGGCTACATCGAGTTTGCCAAGCAGGCGGAGGAAGTCGCCCAAAAGCTGGAGGAAGCCGGCATCCATTTCGTGTATCACAACCACCACTTCGAGTTTGTGCGCTTCGGCAAAAAGACGGGTCTGGACCTCATCTACGAAAACGCCCCGACGGTGCAGGGCGAAATCGACACCCACTGGGTGGTGGCCGGCGGCGGCGACCCGGTGCAGTGGATTGAGAAACTCGCCGGCCGCATGGACTTAATCCACTTCAAGGACTTTGGCGTCAACGACAAAAACGAGCGGGTATTCAAGGAAATCGGCGAAGGCAACCTGAACTGGCCCGCTATCTTAAACGCCTGCGAGAAGACCGGCATTAAATGGTACATCGTGGAGCAGGATGTTTGTGAAGTGGATCCCTTTACAAGTTTGGAAATCAGCTTCAAAAACCTGCGCGAAATGGGCGTAATGTAAAGCGTTTTTTTTCACATCGATGCAAAAAAGCAATTCCCGGCAATCTGCCGGGAATTGCTCCGTTAATTTTGGATACTGCTAATTTTACGACACCAAAGAGTTTAGGAGGCATCCTGTTTTGAGCCGAATGAGGAAAAAGAAGAACCTGATTCCCCGTATGGAACGCTGCGCCGCCTGGCTGATTCAGAACCCGGCGGAACTAAGGGGAGTCTGGCGTGAAAAGCTCTCCCTTGCCCCCGACGCGCCGCTGTATTTGGAAATCGGCTGCGGCAAAGGCGGCTTTGCCTGCGGCATGGCGGCGGCGTTTCCCGACGTGACGTTTATCGCCATGGAGCGTGTCAACGACGCGCTGGTCGTCGGCATGGAGCGCGCGGCCAGGGAGAACCTGAAAAATCTGTTTTTTGTAAGCGACGACGCGGCCAACCTATTGGATTTCTTCGCCCCGGGCGAAGTCGACCGCATTTATATCAACTTCCCCGACCCGTGGCCGCCGAAAAAACAGGCCAAACGCCGCCTGACCAACGAACGCTTTTTGGAAGCGTATAAATATATCCTCTCCGAAGAAGGCGAAATCCACTTTAAAACCGACAACAAAAATCTTTTCGCCTATTCCTTAAACACCTTCGCCGCGACGGACTTCAAGCTTTCCAACATCACCTTCGACCTGCACGCCGACGACATCTTCAACGTCCGCACGGAGTATGAGGAGAAGTTTGCTTCCCAGGGGCTTCCCATCTACCGGCTGGAAGCCAAAAAGCGGCCCGGCATGGTGCCCGCCCTGTCCGTTGCGGAGATGAAGCTGGCTTTGGCTTTGATGCGCCCGCCCAAGCAGTCGGATTCCCAGGCGGACGAGGGGGAGGAGGAGCCGGCCGAAGACAGCGCGAACGCCGAAGCGCGGCCGAACTCCGCGCCGGAGGGCAACGCATGAGCCACGCCGCGTTGCTGCGCAGGGCATACCGCGCCCTGGGCGAATACACGCCCATTTCCGCCGACTGCGGGCAGCTCTGCGGCCAGGCCTGCTGCATCGAAGTGCCCGCTGAAGATACGGTCGAAGAAGGCCCGATGGGTATGCTGCTTCTGCCCGGAGAGGCGGAGCTGCTGTCCGGCCTTGATT
>JAKPBM010000304.1 GCA_029778935.1 Bacillota bacterium
CGACCACATTATCGGCTTAAGCAGCGTCATTTCCTATAGTAGCGAGCTAATAGTAACCCGAGGGCTGAGATCGGACAGCACGATCACCATAAAGCTGCTCTCCAAACCCAGCAGACGGACAAGGTTCAACCTGATGAAGGCCTGCCTCCGCAGCGCTTTCAAAAAACAGCCCATTTACACCAAAGACATCTGGAATCTAAAGGGCCTGCTCTGCTCCGGCACCGACTCGAACGCCTACCGGGACAAGATCGAGCGCTACTGGGGCATCCGCCCGACGGAAATCTTCGGCGGAACGGAGCCTACGTGCATCGGCGTGGAAACCTGGCGGAGAAACGGCCTGGTCTTGTTCCCGGACGTCTGCTTCTACGAGTTCATCCCCGAAACGGAAATGGAGAAAAATCTGGACGACCCCTCGTATGTGCCCAAGTCCTACCTGATTAACGAGCTGGTGGAAGGCGAAACCTACGAGCTGGTCATCTCCAACTTCAAAGGCGGCGCGTTCATGCGCTACCGGGCCGGGGATTTGTTCCGCTGCCTGTCTCTGACGACGCCGGAGGACGGGCTGAATATCCCCACCTTCCGCTACATCGACCGGATCCCGCCGATTATCGACATCGCGGCTTTTACCCGTATTACCGAGCGGACGGTGGAAGACGCCATCCGCCTTTCCAAGCTGTCCATTACCGACTGGTTTGCCTGCAAACAGTACGACGCGGAAAAGCGGCCGTATATGCACCTTTTTATCGAGCTGGACACCACCCAGAGCGACATCGCCTTTTCCAAGGAGCTGATTACCGAACAGCTGGGCATTTACTTTAGATATATCGACAGCGACTACAAAGATTTAAAGCATATGCTGGGGATCGACCCGTTAAAAATTACGATTCTGCCGCCGGGTACCATCGCGGCCTACAACCGCACCCGGGAAAAACCGATTCGACGCATTAATCCGGGCCACTATGTCGTCACAGACATTCTAAGGATGGTCCGGCCTGTGGAAGGGGAGGAATTAGTGTGCCGCTGACAGTTTTGCTGTTCTGGGGAGTGCCGATTGTCTCCCTTTCGCTCTACATACTGCTATTGGCCTTTCTGGGCATCAGCAAGAAAGACGCCTCCGTCCGGGCCATGATGTGGATTTTAGGCGCCCTGGCGCTGTGGACGGCCGGCTCTCTGGCCATGAAGATGGAGCTGTTCGGCCATATCCTGCTTTGGAACCGGGTCATGGTCTGCGGCATGTTCTCGGTAACCTTCCTCATCTACCGGTTCGTGCTGATTTTCACCAAGACCAGGCGCCCGAAACTGCTGTTTCTGTTCGGGCTGGCCACCATCGCCATGCTGGTGCTGAACCTTTTGGGCCTGGTCGTCCCCGAAGGGTACAACGAACGGCTGGAACTCATCGGCACCGACGGCCGAACCTATTATCTCCCCTTCTTTACCTACCGGCTCGGCGTCGGCGCCATCGTGGCCTACGCCACCTTCCTGCTGTTTGTATTCTACACCCTCTTTTTCTCCCGGCAGATAACCAAGCATTCCCTGCAGGCCGGCCGGCTGCGCATCGTCACCACGGGCATGACAATCATGTTCATCGGCTGCGTGCTCAACATCTTCCCTGCTTTGGGCGCGTATCCGATTGACATCTTCTCGGCGCTCATCAACGCCATTCTGCTGATTTTCGCCCTGTATAAGCACCGGATGCTGGATTTAAAGTTCATGATCACCCGCGGCGCCACGTACGTACTCATCGCGTCGATGGTGACCTGCGGGTTCATCTGGGCCATGCTGTACTACCAGAAGTACCTTTTGTCCGTTCTGGACGAACAGCAGGCCACCCACATTCTAATAGCCACGGCGGCCATGCTGTCGCTGCTTTTGCACCTTCTGTACGGCCTGGTGTTCCGGCTGACGTCCAAGCTGTTTTCCCGCCAGGAAGACCAGCAGCGGCTGGCGCTCAAAAACTTCAGCGTGGAGATTTCCAACACCCTCGATTTAGAGCAGATTTGCAAAAGCCTGGTGGAAACGGTGGCCCGCATGGTCAACGCCAAGCACGTTAGCCTGCTTTTGCAGAAAGAGGACATGGGCTGCTACGGCCTCTACGCCAGCTCCTCCCGGCTTGCGTCCAACACGCTTTCCATAAAGGCGGACAACCCCATCATCCATTGCCTGGAAGAGCGGCAGGAAGTGCTGCTGTTGGACGACATGGACACCATGCCCCAGTTCCGGGCCGTCTGGGACCGGGAAAAAGACGCGCTGCTCTGGATGGGCGTGGAAGTGATCGTCCCCATTCTCTGCCGGGGCAAGCTCATCGGCATGCTGCTGCTTTCCCATAAGAAGGCCAACACCGCCTACACGCTGGAAGATTTGGACCTTTTAAACACCCTGGGCGCTTCCTCGGGCGTGGCCATCGACAACGCCCGCCGGTACGCCAAGGCCCAGACGGAAGCCATCACCGACATGATCACCGGTCTTTACAACCACCGCTACTTCCACATGGAGCTGGAGCGGCGGATGAACGAACTGCCCGACGGGCCGCTGTCTCTTCTGATGCTGGATCTGGACAACTTCAAGCTCTATAACGACATGTTTGGCCACATCCAGGGCGACTCCGCTTTAAAGGAAGTGGCGCAGATTCTAAGCCGCGTCATCGGCCAGGCCGGCACGCCCACCCGATACGGCGGCGAGGAGTTTACCGTCATCCTGCCCCACTGCGACGTGAACCGGGCCTATCAGTTTGCCGAGGAAATCCGTTCCCAGGTGGAAGCCCACTTTGCCTCCAAGGGCAACGGCATGCAGCGGTTTTTGACCGTCAGTATCGGCATCTGCGGCTACCCCGACGGCGCGCCGAACCAGCAGGAGCTTTTAAAACGGGCGGACTTTGCCCTCTACCGCGCCAAAAACAGCGGCAAAAACCTGGTCATGATCTATTCCCACAGCAACAACGCGCTGCAAAACGGCACGCTGCGCAAATCCCCGGCGGAGCTGTTTGCCGGCATGCCCCACGCGTCGACGCTGTTTGCGCTGACCGCCGCCATCGACATGAAAGACCGCTTCACCTTCAGCCACTCCCAGAACGTGGCCGAGTACGCCACAGCTTTAGCGCTGGAAATGGGCATCGACGGCGCCCACGCGGTACTTGTGCGGGAAGCCGCGCTTCTGCATGACATCGGCAAAATCGGCATTCCCGAAACGCTGCTTGCCAAGCGCGGGCTTTTGACCGACGAGGAGTTCGCCGTGATGCAGACCCACGTGGAGCGGGCTATCGACATCTTAAAGCACCTGCCCACCACCACCCACTTGGTGCCCATCGTGCTGGCCCACCACGAGCATTGGAACGGAAAAGGCTATCCGAGAGGCCTCAAAGGCGAGGAAATTCCCCTGGCCGCCCGGTGCCTGGCCGTGGCCGACGCTTTCGATGCCATGACGTCGGAACGGCCCTACAAGAGCGCCATGTCCATCGACGCGGCGTTAAACGAGCTGCTCGAAAAGGCCGGCACCCAGTTCGACCCCCGCGCCGCCTACACCTTCGTGCAGATGGTGCGCCGCGGCGCCATCAAAGTGAAGCCGTACCAGCCGTCCCTGCCCGTTTCCCAGGCGGGAAGCCAATAAACGGCATTTTAATCGCCGGGTTTCGGAAGCCTTTGAGGGGGGAACGCGCTTTTTGCGGCCGTCGGGCAGCAGATGGAAACCCCGAAGCCCTGCGGTGTCGATGCCCGGGGGCATACGATGCCTTGCTTTATGCCCGGGGCGATAACGCGGTCGAGAATACTTGCGGTTGAGCCTTCCTCCATCCAAAACGCAGCCCCATGGGTTGAGATGTACGCCGCCTTTTGCGGTACTTTACCGCCTGTCAGGGCTGTTTGGACGTGCTGCCGTTCTTTTGATGGTGTAGTAGATTCGCAATACGCCGCCTTTTGACGCAAGATGGCCCGCAAGTACAAGTACTCAGGCACCTATCATATCCCGCCTTGCCGCAGAGTGTACTGTCCTCTGGCGCGCTATCTTATCCTGCTTTTCTGCAAAGCGCACTACCTTCGGTGGGGCTATCTTAACCCATTTTAGCGCAAGGCATACCGCCCTTTGGCGTCTTTCTTAACCCGCCTTGGCGCAAGGCGCACAGCTCTTTTGCATTTTTGACCCGCCTTGGGGCAAGACGCACTACCCTCGGGCGCTAACCCACCTTGGGGCAAGGCGCACTACCCTCGGTCGCTAACCCGCCTTGGCGCTAAGGGCATTTTCAATCCACCTTAGCGCCATTTTGGCCCCCAAAACCGCGCGCACGCCGCCGTTAGCTGTTTGGGGACTTGGCCGGACCAGCGCTCCGCTTTGCAAGCGCCCTGTATCCCATTGGCAACGCCTGCGGCGCGCCCCATCCGGTTTACCAAACCACCGGCGCGGTATGTGCCGGGCAGCGTTTCCGCCCCGCCGAAGACGCAATCCCCGCACAAATCGATTTTCGATTTTACCATAGTAGATTCCCAATGCAAAATCCCCCTTGGGCTTTGCCCAAGGGGGATTTTGTCATCTTATTTTCCAAACGGCGGCCCCGCCATACCCCGGAAACCGCTTTACTTTTCCGGATTTGCGGCCCTGGCCAAATCGAACAGTTCCGGCCCGATGTGGCAATAGCCCTGGGGGAACTTGTCCAGATACTTCTGATGGTAATCCTCTGCGGTGTAGAAGTTTGCCAGCGGCAGCGCTTCCACCACCACGGGTCGGTCATATTTCTCCTGCAGCTTCGCCAGCTCCCGCTCAATCACTTCCTTGTCCGCCGGGTCCACATAGTAGACGCCCGTTCTGTACTGGGTGCCCACGTCGGCGCCCTGCCGGTTCAGGGAGGTGGGATCGATTGCGGCAAAAAACGTGTTCAGAAGCAGCGGCAGCGGCAAAACCTTCGGGTCATACACGACTTTGACCGTCTCCGCGTGGCCCGTTTCGCCGGTACACACCTGCTTATACGTCGGCACCTCCGTAATACCGTTGGCGTACCCGACTTCTGTGTCCAAAACACCCCGAATCAGGCTCAAAAACTTCTCCGTTCCCCAGAAACATCCGCCGGCCAGATAGATTTCCGCCATACTTT
>JAKPBM010000309.1 GCA_029778935.1 Bacillota bacterium
CGCCGCCTTTGAAGTGGTGGAAGCGCTGGTAAACGCCGCGAGGAAAGCGGGCGTGCCGTACCACGCGGGCGTCGTTCAGTGCAAAGACTCCTTTTACGGCCAGCACAGCCCCAAACGCATGCCCGTAGCCGACCTGCTTTTATACCAATGGGAAGCCTGGAAGAAAAGCGGCGTTTTGGCAAGCGAAATGGAGTCGGCGGCCTTATTCTGCTGCGCCGCGGCCAGAGGGGTGCGCTGCGGCAGCGTCTTTTCCGTCGTCTGGAACCAGGAGCGGAAGGCGTTAGGCTACTCCGAGCCCGACAATCACAGCACCGACCTGGCCATCGACACCGCCGTGGCGGCGCTGCGCCTGCTCATCGCCGCCGACAGGCAAAACGGTTAGTCTCGATTCTAATTCTGAGAGGACATGATAGATTGATTCGCAACGACCTGAGAAATATCGCAATTATCGCCCACGTAGACCACGGCAAGACCACTCTTGTGGACCAGATGCTCAAGCAGGGCGGCGCTTTCCGGGAAAACCAGAACGTGGTGGAGCGCGTAATGGACTCCAATGAGCTGGAGAGAGAGCGCGGCATCACGATTCTTTCCAAAAACACCGCCATCACCTACAACGGCATAAAATTCAACATCGTAGACACCCCGGGCCACGCCGACTTCGGCGGCGAAGTGGAGCGGGTGCTGCAGATGGTCAACGGCGTTCTGCTGCTGGTGGACGCCTATGAAGGCCCCATGCCGCAGACAAGGTTTGTGCTGCAGAAGGCGCTGGAGCTGGGGCTAAAAGTCGTCATCGTGGTGAATAAGATCGACCGGCCCGACGCCCGCCCGCTGGAAGTGGTGGACGAGGTGCTGGAACTGCTGCTCGACCTGGACGCCTCGGAGGAACTGCTCGACTCCCCCGTCGTGTTCGCCTCCGCCAGAGGGGGGTACGCTTCCCTTTCGCCGGACAAACACGACGGCACCATCCGCCCCCTGTTTGAGACGATTCTGTCCCACGTCCCCGCCCCCGAAGGCGACGAAAACGCGCCTTTGCAGATGCTCGTTTCCTCCATCGACTACAACGACTACGTCGGCCGCATCGCCATCGGTCGCATCACCAACGGCACCCTCACCCAGGGACAGGAAATCCTGCTGACAGACTTCCATAAGCCCGAAACCCAGATTAAGGCCAAGGCCACAAACCTCTACGGCTTTATCGGCCTGAACCGCGTGCCTTTGGACAAGGCCTATCCGGGCGATATCATCGCCCTGTCGGGCATCGAGTCGGTGAACATCGGCAACACCGTCTGCGACCCCCTGTCGCCCATGCCCCTGCCCTTTACGAAAATTTCCGAGCCGACGGTGGAAATGACCTTCCTGGTCAACGACAGCCCCTTCGCCGGAAAAGAGGGCAAGTATGTGACCTCCCGCAACCTGCGGGACCGGCTGTTCCGGGAGCTTTTAAAAGACGTTTCCTTAAAAGTGGAGGAAACCGACTCGACGGACGCCTTCCGTGTCCTCGGCCGGGGCGAAATGCACCTTTCCATCCTCATCGAGACCATGCGCCGGGAAGGGTATGAGTTCCAGGTGGGCGCGCCGCGGGTGATCTATAAAAAGGACGAAAACGGCCGCACGCTGGAGCCTTACGAAGACGTGGTCGTCGACATTCCGGAGGACGCCGTCGGCGTCGTCATGGAAAAGCTGGGCAGCCGCAAGGGCGAACTCGCCAGGATGACGCCCGTCGGCTCGCGGATGCGGCTGGAATTTCTGATTCCCGCCCGGGGGCTGTTCGGCTACCGCAGCGAGTTTCTGACCGACACCCACGGCGAAGGCATCATGAACACCATTTTCCACGGCTACCTGCCCGTCAAGGGCGAAATCAGCCGTCGCAACGCCGGGTCCCTGGTGGCCTTTGAAACGGGCGAGGCCATCACCTACGGCCTGTACAACGCCCAGGAGCGCGGCTCTCTCTTCATCGACCCGGGCACGCCGGTCTACGCCGGCATGGTGGTGGGCGCTTCCAACCGCGGCGAGGACATCGTCGTCAACGTCTGCAAACGCAAGCATGTGACCAACATCCGCGCCGCCGGCAGCGACGACGCGCTGCGCCTTGTCCCCTTCCGCAAAATGAGCCTGGAGCAGTGCCTGGAGTTTCTGGCGGAGGATGAG
>JAKPBM010000311.1 GCA_029778935.1 Bacillota bacterium
GCCTTCCGTATACCCTTTCCGGGGCGCCATGGGAAAGACCAGCGCCAGCCTGGGTTTGCCTCTGATGGGATGCACCGCTTCAAGACGGCGGCAGCCGGATAAAATGTGCCCGCCGTTGCGCCGACGAAATTCCTTCAGCATAAACCATCCTCCCCCAAACGGTTAGTTGGCGAATTCCTCCGTTACGTCGATTCCTTCGGGGCCGACGGAAAGCTTCAGCGCGGAAATCGAACGGTGGGACGCCGCGATGATGCGGGAAGCGGCCTTGTCTTCCACTTCCTTCTGGATCAGGCGGCGCAGGTTCCGCGCGCCGTATTTGACGGAGTAGGACTTCTCGGCCAGGTACGTGGTCACCTCGTCGTCGAACGCAAGCTGGATGTTGCGCTCGGCCAGGGCGTCCGCCATCTCCGTCAGCATGAGTTTGGCGATTTCCTTGAAGTTTTCCTTGGTCAGCGAATTGAAGGTGATGATTTCGTCGATGCGGTTGATGAACTCGGGCCGCAGGAAGTCCTCCAGGGCTTTCATGAGCCGCTCTCTGTTCTGCTCGTTCTGCGTGCGGCCGAAACCGGCGGTGCCGCTGCTGCGGCTGCTGCCGGCGTTGGTGGTCATGACGATAATGGTGTTTTCAAAGCTCACCGTGCGGCCCTGGGCGTCGGTAATGCGACCGTCGTCTAAGATCTGCAGCAGGATGTTCATGACGTCCGGGTGGGCTTTCTCGATTTCGTCAAAGAGCACGACGCTGTAGGGCTTGCGGCGGATTTTCTCCGTAAGCTGCCCCGCTTCGTCGTAGCCCACATAGCCCGGCGGCGCGCCGATGATACGGGATACGGCGTGCTTTTCCATAAACTCGGACATGTCCAGACGGATTAAGGCTTCCGGCTGGTCAAACAGGTCCATGGCCAGCCTGCGCACAAGCTCCGTCTTGCCGACACCCGTCGGCCCGGCAAAAAGGAACGATATGGGCTTTCTCTTGGGCGAAATGCCGGCCCTGCCGCGGCGGATGGCGGCGGCGACGGCCTCGACGGCTTCGTCCTGCCCGATGATTTTCGCCTTCAGGCGCTTTTCCAGCTCGTTCAGGCGGATAAACTCCGTCTCCGTGATTTTGGAAGCGGGAATTTTCGTCCAAAGCTCGATGACCTTGGCAAGATGCTCCACTTCCACCGGGCGGCGGCAGTCGCCAAGCTGGTTCAGGCTGGTTTGCAGGCGCAGTTCCTTGCTCTTCAGGTCGGCCAGGGCCTTAAACCGTTCTTCCTCGTTGTCGTTGAGCATCTCCTCTTCCCGCTTGCGGCGGACTTCGTTGATTTCCCGCTCCAAAGCCTCTTTCTGCAGAAGCTCCTTGTTCTCCAGGTTCACAAAAGAGCCCGCCTCGTCCAAAAGGTCGATGGCCTTGTCGGGCAGGTATCTGTCCGTAATATACCGCTCGGAAAGCAGCACCGCCTGCCTAACGACATAGTCGGAAATGGTCACGTTGTGGTAGTTTTCGTAGTAGCCGCGGATGCCCTTGAGAATCGCGACGGAGTCCTCGATAGACGGCTCGTTGACGGTGACCGGCTGGAACCGGCGCTCCAGCGCGGAGTCTTTTTCGATATATTTGCGGTATTCGTTGAAGGTGGTGGCGCCGATGACCTGCACTTCGCCCCGGGAAAGAGCGGGCTTTAAAATATTCGCCGCGTTCATCGAGCCTTCCGCGTCGCCCGCGCCCACCAGATTGTGGACCTCGTCGATGACGAGGATGATGTTGCCGAGCTTTTTGACCTCGTCAATGAGCCCTTTCATGCGGCTTTCAAACTGGCCGCGAAACTGGGTGCCGGCGATACAGGCGGTCAAATCCAGCTGCCAGACTTCCTTGGAAAGAAGCTTCGGCGGCACGTCGCCCGCCACGATTTTGGCGGCCAAGCCTTCCGCGATAGCGGTCTTGCCGACACCCGGCTCGCCGATTAAAACCGGGTTGTTCTTCTGCCGGCGGTTTAATATCTGGATCACGCGCAGGATTTCCTCTTCGCGGCCGACCAGGCGGTCCATCCGCCCTTCTTTGGCTTTGTCGTTGAGGCTTACGCAGTAGGTGTCTAAAAACTTATACTTTTTCTTCTTTTCGGAAGCGGGTTCCTTTACGGCTGTCTTACGCGGCTGTTCCATCCCGTCGTCACCTCCGCGCATGGTACCGAAAAGTTTATCCAAAAACGGAAACGTCGCCGTGTTGCTGCTCTTTTCCTCTTCGTCGTCCGTGTCGGTCGTATCAGGGAAGTTCCCCTCCATGGCAGCCATCATTTCGGCGGACATGTTTTCCAAATCTTCATCGGTCAACCCCAGCTTCTGCATCATCTCGCCTACCTGGGGCATGCCCAGTTCCCGCGCGCACTTGAAGCAAAGCCGTTCCTCCACAGGCTTGCCACGTTCCATGCGGGTAAAAAAGACGGAGGCGATATTTTTCTTGCAGCGGGTGCAAAGCAAATTCTCCATACATTACTCCTTATTCGTCCGCTTTTTCGGCGGATGCCAGCTTTTTTCTCCTTTCGGAGGAAGATCGGTTCATAAAATACTTCGTTACATACACGACCATGGCGGCAAGAGCCAGCGTCACGGCGACGGTATATAAGAAGTTGGTGGCCTGGGCGGGCAGTTTCCCCCCGAAGAAAATCGTCACCACAATCAGCGTGCTGATAAAGAAGGAAACGAATTTCCCAAACATATTCGAAGGCATCACGTCGTCGGTTTTCTTGACCAGAAACACCCCGCCCAGAAGCATAAACAGCTCTTTGGCGGCAAAAATGGCGAAAAACAGGGAGGGGATAATCTTCTGCACCGACAGGCACGCAACGGCCGTCACCTGCAAAAGTTTATCGGCCAGCGGGTCTAAAATGCGGCCGAGTTTGGTGGTTTGGTTCCATTTGCGGGCCAGATACCCGTCCGCCAGGTCTGTCAGCGTGGCAACTAGGAAAATGCCGCCGGCCAGAAGGACCGCGTTGGGGTCCGACAGGAACACGATGGCAAAACAGGGTACCAAAATCAGGCGAAAAAGCGATAAAAGATTGGGTATGTTCATGAGGCGGCTTCTCCTTTCCGAATCAAGGGGCAGACCCGCTACCCAAGCAGCCATCCCAGAGGGTTCACACTGCTCAGCATGCGCAGGAAAAACGATTTTTGAACTAAACCTTCGTTTATGGCCAGGTCGAAGGAAGCGTCCAGCAGCGGCGCCGCCCAGGACAGCACCAGCCCGACGGCCCATAGCAGCAAAAGGCCCGATAACGCGCCCGCGCCCATGCCGATGAGCCGGTTGGTCTGGTTAATGACGGGCACCTCCAGTGCGCCGTCAATCAAACTGGCCAGCAGGCCCGCAATGAGCCAGAACACGACCAAGAAGAACAAAAATACGATGATTTCCGTCAAAAACCGGTCCAGAACCGGCGTGAGCTGGCGGGAAATCGAATCGGTAGTCGTGTTGGCGGATTTCACCCAGAACTCCTCAATGGACTGGGCCGCCCGCCGCGGGAACCCCCACTCCATCAGCAGTTCCGCCAGTTCGCTGTTTTCGGCCTGCAAAAACTGCACGTTTAAGAACGACGCCAGCTTCGTCCCCACGCCGGGCAGGGGGAGCTTCTCCGAGAGAACGGGCGTTGCCGCCGCGG
>JAKPBM010000321.1 GCA_029778935.1 Bacillota bacterium
ACCTTCCGCCTGTATGCCGTCCCTTCCCACTTGCCTTTCAGGGGCGGTTCGGTGCGTACGCCTCTTCCCCGCCGGTGCCGGCCTGACCGCTTTCACTTCGCCGGCTGCAGCCGTCGCAGCCGGTTTCAACCCGCCGATTCCCCGCCTGCGCCCGCGGCCGTCACCGCCCCGGCCGGAATGCAGCCCGCAGCGCGCCGCCAAGCCCCCTTTGGACGCCCGCCCAGCCCCTTTTTGCAACCAAAGAAACAGTTTCCCTCTGTTCTTCATATAATGGAGTGAAACATAATGGGTGGTAGAAACCCTCATTGTGTCCAAAAACCGAGTGAGGATAGAGGAATTCGCTATGGAATACAAAGACTACGGCAAATCCTATTACGACTGCGGGAAACCGTACTATGACTACTGTCAGTACGACTATGGCAAGTACGATTATTATAAGGACTACTACAAAAAGTGCGACTTCGACCCCGTGAAGCTGGAATGCGGCATCCGCCCGCAGGATGCCATCTTCGTCACCAACGTCGGCGTAGCCCCCGATCAGGAGTTTGTGCTGGACCGGGTGAAAGTCGACACCACCTGCTTTGCGAAGCCGCTGGTGAAGATTGAGTTTTCCAGCATCGTTTACCTGGAAGCGGCCAGCGCGGAAACAGTTGCACCCTACACCATCAACGCCCAGCTGCGGTTCAGCCTGATCCGCGTGTGCAGCGGCGAGAGAGAAGTCGTCCAGACCTGGGACTACCAGTACTTCACCTCGAACTCCACTGCCGGCGGAATTTCGGCCATTCTCAGCCAGCCCTTCACCGTCACCTTCTGCGACAAGCCCTGCAGCGGCCACTGCGAATATATCATGCAGGTGGAAGGCCTTGCCTTCTCCGGCGTTTTCTTTGGCCTGCGCGTCGTAAAGCCCGATTTGAGCGCGATTATTTCCAACTACTGCTAAGAGGCCTGTCGCAAAGACACACCTTCGGGTGTGTCTTTTCCTTTTTCACAAACGTTTTCCCTTGCCCATATGATGGTATGGGGCGCATGCCCCCAAAATAGATAGAGGAGAACGTAGGTAGCATGAGCTTTGAACGGAAGAGCAACGGTTTTACAAGCAAAGAGTTGTCCAACACATTGCGCGAGCTCTGGACGGAACACGTTCTTTGGACTCGCTTCTTTATCGTCAGCACGGCCTTTAAGCTGCCGGACCTTCCTTTTGTCACCGACCGGCTGCTGCAGAACCCCGGCGATTTTGCCAAGGTGCTCTCGGTGTTCTACGGCAAGGACATCGCCAAAAAGTTTGAGAAACTGCTGACCGAACACCTTCTCATCGCCGCCGAGCTGGTCAACGCCCTAAAAGCCTGCAAACACGCCAAAGCGGAAGCCCTCCGCAAGAAGTGGTTTGCCAACGCCAAGGACATCGCCGAATTTTTGGCCTGCATCAACCCCTACTGGAACGAGCGCACGTGGAAAGAGCTGCTCTTCGAGCACCTGCGCCTGACGGAGGAAGAGGCCGAGCTGTACCTGGACTGCCGCTTCGAAAAGAGCATCCGGGTATACGACAAAATCCAGGACCAGGCGCTGGAAATGGCCGACGTGATGACCAACGGCATCGTCCGCCAGTTCTGCCTTCGGTAAGCACGGCTTTCTCGGATACGTTTTCGAAGATTAAAAGGCCTGTCAAACTGACAGGCCTTTTGTTTTTGCTCTTTTGGGGCCGTTGCGGCGCTGGAAGCTAATTGCTCCTGGACCGGAACAGGGACAGGCCGCCAAAACCGCTGATAATCGCGGCGTAATAGGCAAAATCGTACCAGAACCCTTTGTTATAGATTTCGTAAATGCGGATGCTTTTATCGAAAATAGACAGAACCAGCGAAATCGGCGCGATCCATCCGTGCCAGATGCCTTTGAAAAAGCCTGCGGGCCGGTCGGGCGAGTTGGTGCCGCCTCCGGGGGCGGAATCGGTGGCAATCACGATGACAGCCAGAACCCCGTAGAAAAGCACAATAATCAGCAGCAGAATCCCCAGCGCGGCAATCACCGTCTTCGTTTTCCATTTGCTCATGCGACCACCCTTTCATTTTACTGTTTTGTATG
>JAKPBM010000341.1 GCA_029778935.1 Bacillota bacterium
AAAAGACGCCCGCCACGTGGGCAAAAACAAAAACGGCAAGAGGCCAATTCCAAACGCCCCAGTATATGTAATATCGGTACAGGCCTGTGAACACTCCGTTCTGCAGTTCCAAGACCAGGGGAAACAGGACCCCGGGCAAAAACCACAGGTACTTTATTAATGGATGCCGAACCTTTGAGAGAAAGCGCGCCATAAGCAACACTACAAAGAAAACGATAAAGGGAAGGATGACTCTGTATGAAATGTAAAGCAGGGTGTAAGAGACGCCGTACAGGCCGGTGATAATCATCAGGGCGGTCTGGTTTTGAGCGAAAAGGGCGGCGGCAACGGAAAGTATCACGAAGAAAGGGAGAAACTCCATAAGGTTTGAAAGGCTAAAGGAACGCCATCGCGCATAAAGAAAGATCGATGCCAGTCCATCCCTGAATGCGATGGCCGCGGCGACGGCAAAACAGGCGGCCGCCGCATAGGCCCAGACTTTGGACCGTCTGCCGGGTTGCTTCGAGCCGGCCGGTTCGGCGGGGGAAAGCCCCCATTTCGCCGCGGCAAACTCGCGTTCCGTCAAAGCGCCCAGGGCAAAAAGCTCCCGGTATTTTTCCAGCTCGGCCTCGGCCTGCAAAGCAAGTTCCGAAGGGATGGAGGGCCCGTTTGCGCCGGCGGGCTGCGCGGAGCTTCGGCGCAGCAGGCAGCTGTGGATCAAAGCGGCGGGGTATAACAGAAAGCCGTAGAGCCACCAATTCCGAAAGGGGTTTCCCTTTTCCTTGGCGATGCAGGCGGGAACGAGGGCAAGCAGGGCGTTGACCGTCACTACGACAAGGATGTAAGTCAGTGTATCCCAGAACATGTTTCCGCCTCCTTTTGGATGGATGCGACAACAGGTTTGTAATACTATTATACAAAAAACGCCAGTATAGTCGACAGTTTACTGAAAAATTGTACATTTTGACGTATAGAAACGGGGACGGTGGAAAAGCGCTTTTCCGCACACGCTGCGAACATGCCTGTAAGCAAAAACAGCCGCCGTTCCAGTAAACGGCGGCTGTATGCATATTCTGTTAATTTCTCTGGCTGTGCACCGGGGAGGGGATGCGGCCGCCTCGGTGAATGAACGCGGCAGGGGATTCGGGGTGCACGGGCATAATGGGCGCTTCGCCCCACAGGCCGCCGAACACGATGGATTCCCCGGCTTTTTTGCCGTATACGGGGATGACGCGGACGGCGGTGGTCTTGTTGTTGACGACGCCGATGGAGATTTCGTCGGCGATAATGGCGGAGATGATCTCGGCGCTGGTGTCGCCGGGGATTGCGATCATGTCCAGGCCTACGGAGCAGACGGCGGTCATGGCTTCCAGCTTGTCGATGTTCAAAACGCCCTTTTGCACCGCTTCCACCATGCCTGCGTCTTCCGACACGGGGATAAAGGCGCCGGACAGGCCGCCCACATGGGACGAAGCCATAATGCCGCCCTTTTTCACCGCGTCGTTGAGCATGGCCAGGCACGCCGTCGTGCCGTGGCAGCCGGCCACTTCCAGGCCCATTTCCTCTAAAATCTTCGCCACCGAGTCGCCCACGGCCGGCGTGGGGGCCAGGGACAAGTCTACGATGCCGAACGAAGCGCCGAGCCTTGCGGAGGCCTCTTTGGCCACCAGCTGGCCCATGCGGGTGATTTTAAACGCCGTTTTCTTGATGACGTCGGCCAGCTCCGTCAGGTTGCAGTTGCCGCTTCTACGGATGGCCGCCCGCACGACGCCCGGGCCGGAAACACCCACGTTGACGGCGCATTCGGCTTCGCCCACGCCGTGGAAAGCGCCCGCCATGAAGGGATTGTCTTCGGGGGCGTTGGCGAACACGACCAGCTTGGCGCAGCCGAAGGAATCCCTGTCTTTGGTGGCTTCCGCCGTGCGTTTGATGATTTCGCCCATTTCCCGGACGGCGTCCATGTTGATGCCCGACTTGGTGGTCGCCACGTTGACGGAGGAGCAGACCCGCTCCGTCGTCGACAGAGCTTCGGGCAGGGAGGCGATTAAGCGCTTGTCGGCCTCGGTCATGCCCTTATGTACCAGCGCGGTGTAGCCGCCGATGAAGTTGACGCCCGTGGCTTCCGCCGCTTTGTCCATGGTTCTGGCAATTTCCGCCATGTCGCCCGCAGCGGACGCGGCCACCAGCGAGATGGGCGTTACGGAAATGCGCTTGTTGATGATGGGAATGCCGTACTCTTTTTCAATCGCTTCGCCGACGGCGACCAGGCGCTCGGCCCGTTTGGTGATTTTATCGTAAATCTTGGACGCGCACCGTTTCATGTCCTCGGAAGCGCAGTCGATTAAGGAGATGCCCAGGGTGATGGTGCGGATGTCGAGATGCTCTTCCGAGATCATCTTGATGGTTTCCAGAATGTCAAAGGTGTTTAACATACTTTCCTCCCGTGGTTGGGTTCGGGAGCCGGGGCACGCCCGGCTGACGTTTGGGGATTAGATGCGGTGCATGCTGTTGAAGATGTCCTCGTGCATGGTGTGGATGGTCAACCCCATGGTCTTGCCTCGCTCGTTCAGCGTATCCGACAGCTGCGCCAGCCCTACCGTGCACTTGGAGATGTCCACGAGCATGACCATGGCGAACAGGTCGGTAAACACCGACTGGCTGATGTCCAGGATATTGACGTTGTGTTTGCGCAGAACGTCCGACACCTCGGCGATGATGCCGACGGCGTCTTTTCCAATTACGGTGATCACAGCGCGCATGAAGTATTCCTCCTAGTTTTGCCCCATGGCCAGCAGCGCTTCCGTCATGAGGGCGTTCGCAAGTAAAAATCCCGCCGGGGTCAGGCGGACGCTTTCCCCGTCGATGCGGGCAAGGCCCTGCTTTGCGTAGGGGGCAAGGGCGTCGGCGATTTTGTCAAACATAAGGTTTCCGTTGGGGGCGGCGTTCAAAAGCGCTTTGCGGGTTAAGCCCGCCCCCGTCCGAAGGGCTAAAAACACGGTTTCCTCCGCCCGGTTGGGTGCTTCGTCTTCCATTATCAAAAGGGAAGTAAGCGTTCCGGCTTTCGCCGCTTCGGTAAAGGCTTTCGTGTCGGCGGGGAAGGCAAACCGCCTTCCGCCAAAGTCCGAATGGGCCCCCGGGCCAAGCCCCAGGTAGGGAGCCAGCGTCCAGTACTTTTGGTTGTGGACGCTTTCCTTGCCCGGCTTGGCGAAGTTGGAAATCTCCTCCTGTATATACCCGTTATCGGCAAGAAATTCGCAGGTAGTAAGGTAAAATTCCGCCTGCTCCTCCTCCGAAGGAAGGCCTTTTCCTTCGGGGTAGCGGGCGTAAAAGGGGGTGCCTTCCTCCAGTTTTAGAAGGTAGGCGGAAACATGGTCGGGAGAAAGGGAAAGCAGCGCTTCCAGGCTCACCTTCAGGCTTTCTTTCGTCTGCCCGGGGATGCCGAGCATCAAATCCAGCCCGATGTTGGAAAACCCCGCCGCCCTGGCCTTTTGCACGGCGCGGGCCGTTTCACCAAAAGTGTGGATGCGGCCCAAAGCGGCCAGCTCCGTATCCACGGCCGACTGCATCCCCAGCGACAGGCGGTTAAAGCCCATGGCATGCAGGCCTTCCCACCGGACTTCGGCCACCGTGCCCGGGTTGGCCTCCAGGGTGATTTCCGCTTCTTCCGACACTTCATAATATGCATGGATTGTATAAAGTAGTGCCTGGAGGTCTTCGTTTTCCAGCAGGGAGGGCGTCCCGCCGCCAAAGTAGATGCTGTCAAAAAACGTACCTATTGCCTGCGCGGAAAAGGCAATTACGGCCGAAATCAGGGCGGAAACGTACTCTTTTTTGGCAGTTTCCGAAGCGGCGTACGAGTAAAAGTCGCAGTAGGCGCATTTACTCTGGCAGAAGGGGATATGCATATACAGCCCGGCCGGCTTGCTGGACACGGTGACGATTCCCTCCTGAGGGTTGGCGGAAACAGCGCTATTCGTCAAACTTGAGCACCGCCATGAACGCTTCCTGGGGCACGGAAACGGAGCCCAGGTTGCGCATGCGCTTTTTGCCTTCCTTCTGTTTTTCCAAAAGCTTTTTCTTCCGCGTAATGTCGCCGCCGTAGCACTTGGCTAAAACGTCCTTGCGCAGGGCTCTGACCGTTTCGCGGGCGATGATCTTGCCGCCGATGGCCGCCTGAATGGGCACTTCGAACATCTGGCGGGGGATATGCTCCTTGAGCTTTTCGACGATGCGCCGCGCTCTGGGGTAGGCCTTGTCCACGTGGACGATAAAGGACAAAGCGTCCACCACTTCGCCGTTTAACAGCACGTCGAGCTTGACCAGCTTTGACGGGCGGTAGCCGATAAGCTCGTAGTCCAGTGAGGCGTAGCCCTTGGAGCGGGACTTTAGAGCGTCGAAAAAGTCGTAGATGATTTCGTTTAAGGGCATGTTGTAGAGGATTTCCGCCCGGTCGCCGTCTAAATAGTTCATTCCGATATATTCGCCCCGGCGCTCCTGGCAAAGCTCCATGATGTTGCCGGTGAAGGCCGGCGGCGTGATGATGGTGGCCTTGACAAACGGCTCGTATGACTGGGCGATGTTGGCGGGGTTGGGGTAATGGAGCGGGTTGTCGACGGTGACGGTCTGGCCATCGGTAAGGTCGACTTTGTAGACGACGCTGGGGGCGGTGGTGATTAAGTCCAGATTGTACTCCCGTTCCAGCCGCTCCTGCACGATTTCCATGTGCAGTAGGCCCAAAAAGCCGCAGCGGAAGCCAAAGCCCAGGGCCACGGAGGATTCCGGCTCAAACACAAAGGACGCGTCGTTTAGATGCAGCTTTTCCAAAGCATCCCGAAGGTCGGGCAGGTCGGCCCCGTCGGCGGGGTAGACGCCGGAGAAGACCATGGGCTGCACCGGGCGGTAGCCGGGCAAAGGCTCCTCGGCGGGGCGGCTGGCGTGGGTAATCGTATCGCCGACGGCCGTGTCGCGGACGTTTTTGATGCCGGCGGTGAAGTATCCAACCGTGCCGGGGCCCAGCTCGCTGCAGGGGGCGGTGCCCAAGGGCAGGAGCTTGCCCAGTTCCAGCACTTCAAACTCCGTGCCGATGGCCATCATGCGGATGGTGTCGCCTACGCGCAGGGTGCCGTCAAAGATGCGGAAAGTGACGATGACGCCCCGGTAGGAATCGTACTGGCTGTCGAAAATCAGTGCCCGCAGGGGAGCGTCGGGGTCGCCCTTGGGGGGCGGAATGTCCCGGACGATTTTCTCCAGCACGTCGGGGATGTTGATGTTCATTTTGGCGGAAATGCAGGGGGCGTCCTCGGCGGGAAGGCCGATGATGTCCTCGATTTCCTTTTTGGCCCGTTCGGGGTCGGCGGCGGGCAGGTCGATTTTGTTGATGACGGGGACGATTTCCAGCCCGTTGTCCAGGGCCAGATACGTGTTGGCAAGGGTCTGGGCCTCGATGCCCTGGGACGCGTCCACCACCAGCACGGCCCCTTCGCAGGCGCGCAGAGAGCGGGACACTTCGTAGGAAAAGTCCACGTGTCCCGGTGTGTCGATGAGGTTCAGCTCGTACGTCACCCCGTTTTGGGCGGTATATGTGAGGTTGACGGCGCGGGCTTTGATGGTAATCCCCCGCTCGCGCTCGAGTTCCATATTGTCAAGCAGCTGGTCTTCCATTTCCCGGTCGGGCACGGCCGCGCAGGCCTGAATCAGGCGGTCGGCCAAGGTGGATTTACCGTGGTCGATGTGGGCCACGATGGAAAAATTGCGGATTTTCGAAAGATCTGCCATAATCCACTCCGTTGGGTTCCGCGCCAATTTGTTAGGCGCTAAGATTTTTACATTATCCTGTATTATACCATTTTTGCGGTCCAAAAACAATACGAAAGGCGGGTAGGAGACCTTTCCGGCGGAAAAATTGGCGGTTTTGGGCAGCAAATTCCGGCGGAAAGCATAAAAGCCCTTCCGGTTCTAAAACGGACAGGCCGGCATAGGATACAGTAGGACGACCGCGTGCACGGAGGGCAAAGAATGAAACGGGAAATTGGCTTTTTTCACCTCAAAGGCAGCCGCTCCAAAAGCCGCCTGTCGGGGGTTTTGGACGCGCTTCCGCCGGAAATGCGGCGGGCCCTTCTGTTTCTGCCTGAGGAGGAGCGGAACCAGCTGGAGGAAATCCGCCTAAGAGTCGGCGTCTGCTGCACGGTGACAAAAGGCGGCCGGGAATACGGGATTACCCGGGAAGGAAAGCTCTTCCCCGATGCTTCCGACGGGCAAGGCTTAGCCCGGGGCATCCCCGTTACGGGCGAGCACATCGCCTATTTAGTGGGCAGCGCCTCGCAGGGCTCCCTCTACGCGGCGGAAGACACCCTACGGGAAGGGTATATCACCCTGCCCGGCGGGCACCGGGTGGGCGTTTGCGGCCACGCGGTGACGGAAAACGGGAAAATCGTGACGATAAAGCGTTTCAGTTCCGCCTGCGTGCGGATTGCCCGGGCGGCCACAGGCGTTGCCGCGCCGTTGGCCGACGGGCTGGTGGAAAAAGGCCGGGTGAAAAACACGCTGGTGCTTTCGCCGCCTTTGGGCGGGAAGACAACGCTTTTGCGCGACATCGTGCGGGAGCTTTCCGGCCGGGGCTTTCGCGTAGGTGTGGCCGACGAGCGGGGGGAACTGGCGGGCATGGTCAAAGGCGAGCCTCAGTTTGACCTGGGCGGGCGGACGGACACGCTTACCGGGTGCAAAAAGGCGGAGGGGGCCATGATTCTGCTTCGGGGCATGGCACCGGACGTGCTGGTCATGGACGAAATCACGGCGGCG
>JAKPBM010000465.1 GCA_029778935.1 Bacillota bacterium
AGATGCATAGGGAATGGAAGCTAGAGCTTATTTGAGAGACCTTCGCATGTCTCCCCGCAAGCTGAAGATTATCTGCGATGCCCTGCGGGGCCAGGAAGTCGGCAACGCCGTCGCTATCTTGCAGAATACGAGGACGATGGCCGCTGAGCCCATGCTGAAGCTCGTCAAAAGCGTGGTCGCCAATGCGCAGAACAATAACCAAATGGATGTAGATAAGCTCTATATCAAAGAGTGCTACGTCACCCCCGGTCGGACCCTGAAACGGATTCGCCCTCGGGCGCATGGCCGCGCATACCGCATCGAGAAGCGCACTTCTCATGTGACGATCGCAGTGGCGGAAAAGGAATAGCGAGGAGGCAGGCTAAAAACTATGGGACAGAAAGTGAATCCGCACGGATTACGCGTTGGCGTCATCAAAGACTGGGACTCCCGCTGGTACGCCAAGAATAACTCCTTCGGCGACCTGCTCGTCGAGGACTATAAAATCAGAACCCTGCTGAAGAACAAGCTCTACGACGCCGGGGTTCCGAAAATCGAAATCGAGCGCGACGCGGCCCGCGTCCGCATCTTCATCCACTGCGCCCGTCCGGGCCAGGTTATCGGCCGCGGCGGCCAGGAAATCGAGCGCCTGCGCGTCATGGTGGAAGAGCTGATCGGCAAGCCCGTGGCTCTGAACATCATTGAGGTCCGCTCCGCCGATACCAACGCTCAGCTGGTGGCCGAGAACATCGTTTCCCAGCTGGAGAAGAGAATTTCTTTCCGCCGTGCGATGAAACAGGCCATGATGCGCGCCATGAAGTTCGGCGCCAAGGGCATTAAGGTGGCCTGCTCCGGCCGTCTGGGCGGCGCGGAAATCGCCCGCAGCGAAAGCTACCACGCGGGCACCAGTCCGCTTCAGACCCTGCGCGCCGACATCGACTACGGCTTTGCCGAAGCGAAGACCACCTACGGCCGCATCGGCGTCAAGGTCTGGATCTACAAGGGCGAAGTCTTAAGCGGCAGCCCGAGAGAGCACCGTTTGAACGAAGAGAAGCGCGCTGCCGAAGAGCGCAACAGAGGTCGTCGCCGGGACAACCGCCGCGGCAACCAGGGCGAGCGTCGTTCGGCTAAGAGGGAAGGAGGCAACCGATAATGCTTCTGCCGAAAAGAGTGAAATATAGAAGACAGCACCGGGGCCGTATGACCGGCCGCGCTTACCGCGGCAATACGGTTTCTTACGGTGAGTATGGCCTCCAGGCTCTGGAGCCCGCCTGGATCACCAGCAACCAGATCGAGGCCGCCCGTGTCGCCATGACCCGTTATATCAAGCGCGGCGGCAAGGTTTGGATCAAAATCTTCCCCGACAAGCCCGTTACGAAGAAGCCTGCGGAAACCCGAATGGGTTCCGGTAAGGGTTCGCCCGAGTTCTGGGTTGCCGTTGTGAAACCGGGCCGTGTTATGTTTGAAATCGGCGGTATCGACGAAGAAACAGCCCGGGAAGCTCTGCGCCTTGCCAGCCACAAGCTCCCGATTAAGACCAAGTTCGTCAAGAAAGAAGCAGCAGAGCAGGATGGTGAAGCGTAATGAAGGCAAAAGAATTGAGAGGAATGACTGCCGCCGAGCTGAATGCTAAAATCAGCGAGCTGAAAAGTGAGCTTTTTAACCTTCGGTTTCAACACGCCACGAACCAGCTGGAAAATCCGATGCGAATTGTCGAAGTGAAGAAAGACATCGCCCGTGCCAAAACGGTTCTTCGCGAAATCGAACAGCAGAAGCGTTCGTAGCGGCGCGTGAAGGAGGAAGCATAACATGACGGAAACTAGAGGATTTCGCAAGACCCGGGTCGGTACTGTCGTATCCGACAAGATGGATAAAACCGTGGTAGTTGCCGTGGTTGAAACGTTTGCCCACCCGAAGTACAAAAAGACAGTCAGACGTACCCGGAAGTTCAAGGCTCATGATGAAAGCAATGAGTGCAGAGTGGGCGACCGCGTAGAAATTATGGAAACCCGTCCTCTTTCCAAAGAGAAGAGATGGCGCGTTGTTTCCATAGTCGAAAAGGCGCAATAAAGGAGGCTAAACCGTGATTCAGCAGCAATCACTGCTTAAGGTCGCCGATAACAGCGGCGCCAAGGAAATTATGTGCATTCGTGTTCTTGGCGGTTCCGGTCGGCGCTACGCCAACATTGGCGATGTCATTATTGCCTCGGTGAAAAAGATTACCCCCGGTGGCAGCGTGAAAAAGGGCGAAGTCGTCCGCGCGGTTGTCGTCCGCACTGCCAAGGGAGTTCGTCGTGCCGACGGCACTTATATCCGTTTCGATGACAATGCGGCCGTTTTAATCCGTGAGGACAAGAACCCCCGCGGCACCCGCATTTTTGGGCCGGTTGCCCGTGAACTTCGTGAGAAGGAATATATGAAGATCCTCTCGCTGGCCCCGGAAGTACTGTAAGGAGGTATCGAAATGAACACACTGCATGTGAAAACCGGCGATACCGTGATCGTTCTTTCGGGCAAGGACAAGGGCAAGACCGGTAAAGTTCTGTCCGCCGATCCCAAGAAAGG
>JAKPBM010000355.1 GCA_029778935.1 Bacillota bacterium
CACGGATGGACGGAAAAGCAGGAGGTGGCCACGGATTTGTCGGGCAGCGTGGAGGTGGTGTTGTCCGGTGAGCTGGAAACCTATGCCGGGTAAGGGTGAAAGGGGCGGCGGGGCTTGGCGAAGGTGCTGATTGAACGGCCCAACCCCAAACAGGCGGAGTTTTTCCGCGCGAAAACCCGGTTTGTGGCCTATGGCGGGGCAAGGGGCGGCGGCAAGTCCTGGGCGCTTAGGCGGAAGGCGCTGCTGTTGTGCCTGCAGTATCCGGGGATACGGGTGTTGCTTATCCGCCGGACGTATCCGGAGCTTAGGGAAAACCACGTGCTTCCGCTGCAAAGGGAGCTATCGGGTTTGGCCGAGTACAAAGAGACGGCGAAGTGCTTTGTGTTTTCCAACGGGAGCCGGATACAGCTTGGGTACTGCGATAAAGAGAGCGACGTGCTTCGCTATCAGGGGCAGGAGTTTGACATATTGTGCATCGACGAGGCGACACAGCTTTCCGAGCAGCAGTTTGCGGCGCTGACCATGGTGGTGCGCGGGGTCAACGACTTTCCAAAGCGGGTGTACTTAACGTGCAACCCGGGCGGGATCGGGCACCACTGGGTAAAGAGGCTTTTTATCGACCGGGCGTACAGAGAGACGGAGAAGCCGGAGGACTACACCTTTATCAAAGCGCTGGCTTCGGACAACAAGGCGCTTTTGGAAAAGGACCCGGGGTATCTGGCTATGCTGGACAACCTGCCGGAGGGGCTACGGGAAGCCTGGCGGGACGGGCGGTGGGACGTGTTTTCCGGCCAGTACTTTACGGAGTTTGACCCGAAGGTGCACGTGGTGCCGGAGTTTGCCATTCCCAGGGGATGGCGCCGGTATGTGACCATCGACTACGGCCTGGACATGCTGGCGGCGTACTGGATTGCGGAGGATGCAAAGGGCGGCTGCTATGTGTACCGGGAAGTGTACGAGCCGGGGCTGATTGTTTCGGAAGCGGCGGAGAGGATACGGCGGCTTTCGGAAGGGGAGCCGAAGGCGCTCGTTTTGGCGCCGCCGGATTTATGGAGCCGGCAGCGGGAAACGGGCAAGACAACCGCGGAGATTTTCGCCGAGCACGGCGTGTATCTGACCCAGACGGGAAATTGCCGGGTGGATGGGTGGCTGGCCGTGAAGGAAGAGCTGAAGGTGACCGTGTCGGAGACGGGGGAGAAAACGGCTAGGCTGCGGATTTTCCCCTGCTGCAAAAATCTGATACGATGTCTGCCGCTGCTGCGGCATGACGAGCGGGATCCCAACGACGTGGCCAATGAGCCTCACGAACTGACCCACGGGCCGGACGCTTTGCGGGGGTTTTGCAGCTTCCGGCGGGGGCGGCGGACGGAGGCCGGGCCGGCGGCGCCCTTTGACCCGGTGCTTCCGGCGGCGGGGTTTGGAGGAACGGTACGCGTGATATGAAAGGAGGAAAAAGATGCAGGAAGTGTGGCCGTGGGTAAGCGCGGCGCTGGGCTTTCTGGGCGGGGCGGCGTTTTTCGCCGCGGAACGGGCCTGGAAAGTTCGAAACAGGAAAGAAGCGAAGGCGCGGGAACCTATGATGCGGCAGACGACGCCGGCGTCGACGGTGTTGGACTGGAGTTTGGGGATGGGTAAAAAAGAGGAGAACGCGCTGTTTGCCATGCTGGAAGCGGTGGAGCGGTATGACGGGGGGAAAGAGCGATGAACGCGGCGGACAGGCGCAAAGAGGAAGCGGCGCAGATCTGGCGGAAGTATGAAAAGGGCGTGGCCCACCACCACCGGAAGGATTTGTACGAGAGTACCGCCCAATGCTTCCGCATGTACGAGGGGGACCAGTGGTACGGGCTGGAGGGCGGCGAGAAGCTGCCGGTGTATAACTTCATCCAGCCCATCGTGGAGTACAAGACGGCCATGGTGGCCATGCAGAACATACAAATTCTGTATTCGCCCATGGACACCCTGCGGCCGGAAGCTTCGGCCGTCTGCGACGCGCTGAACCGGTACGCAAGGCAGCGGTGGGAGCGGCAGAAGCTGGACACGCTGCTTTGGCGGGCGGTCAGGGACGCGTGCATTGCGGGGGAAAGTTTCTTGTACTTCTATAACTCCAACCTGGACTGCCAGCTTTTGGACAACACGGCGGTGTATTTAGGGGACGAGCAGCAGCCGGATCTGCAGAAACAGCCGTATATCCTGATTTACGAGCGGCGGCTGGTGGACGACGTGCGGAGAGAGGCAAAGAAAAACGGGCTCACAGCGGAGGAAATATCGCAGATTCAGCCCGATTCGGCCCTGTCCACGGTGGTGGGGGACAAAGAGGAAGTGGACCCGGCGGAGGCGGAAGGCGGCAAGTGCGGCTGTCTTTTGCATCTGTACCGGGGAGAGGACGGGTATATCCACGTCAAGCGGTCCACAAAAGATGTGGTGTACCAGCCGGACACGGTGCTGACGGGGCTTAGGCGGTATCCGCTCGTTTCCTTTGTGTGGCTGCCGAGGAAAAACAGCGCCAGAGGCGTCGGCGAAGTT
>JAKPBM010000366.1 GCA_029778935.1 Bacillota bacterium
TTTAGAACCTGGCGGAAGCTATGGGTCGCCCTGGCCAAGTCCCAGCAGGAAATGGGCCTTCCCATTACCGACGAGCAGATAGCCGAAATGGAAGCCGCCAAGTATACGCTGAACCTGGAAGAGGCCCGGCAGAGGGAAAAGGAAGTGCGCCATGACGTCATGGCCCACATCTACGCCTACGGACTGCAGTGCCCGAAGGCAAAGGGCATTATCCATCTGGGCGCCACGAGCTGCTTCGTAACTGACAACACGGACATCCTGCTCATGCGGGAAGGGCTGCTGATTCTGCGCAAAAAGCTCGTGGCGGCGCTGGCCGCGCTGGCGGAGTTTGCGGAGAAGCATAAGGCCCTGCCGCAGCTGGGCTACACCCATTTCCAGCCGGCGCAGCTGACCACCGTCGGAAAGAGGGCGACCCTTTGGATGTCGGATCTGCTCAAAGACATCGACGAGGTCAACTACCGCCTGTCCCGCCTGCGCCTGCGGGGGCTGACGGGCACCACCGGCAGCCAGGCCAGCTTCCTCGAACTCTTTGACGGCGACCATGCAAAGGTTTTGCAGCTCGAGCGGCTTGTCGCCGAGGAACTGGGCCTTCCTGCGGTGGAGCCGGTGACGGGGCAGACGTATTCCCGCAAAATTGACAGCCAGATTCTTGCCACTTTGAGCGGCATCGGCCAGAGTGCATCCAAGTTTGCCACAGACCTGCGCCTTTTGCAGTCGCTCAAAGAGGTGGAGGAGCCGTTCGAAAAGTCGCAAATCGGCTCGTCCGCCATGCCCTACAAGCGCAACCCCATGCGAAGCGAGCGGATTTGCGGCCTGGCCCGGTTTTTAATCAACAACGTCCAGAACGCCGCCCACACCGCCGCCGTCCAGTGGCTGGAGCGCACGCTGGACGACTCGGCCAACCGCCGGTTGTCCATCGCGGAAGGCTTTTTGGCCGCGGACGCAATTTTGGAGCTGTATGTCAACGTCGCTTCCGGCCTGGTGGTGTATCCCAAGGTCATCGAAGCCAACATCCGCCGGGAACTGCCCTTCATGGCGACGGAAAACATCCTCATGGACGCCGTCCGAAAAGGCGGCGACCGGCAGGAACTCCACGAGCGCATCCGCCAGCATGCCATGGACGCCGCCCGGCGCGTCAAGGAAGAGGGGCTGGACAACGACCTACTAAAGCGCATCGCTTCCGACCCGGCCTTCGGCCTTTCGGAGGAAGCGCTGCAGGAAACCTTGAACCCGGCCAAGTACATCGGCCGCTGCGAACAGCAGGTGGATGCATTTATACAGGAGCATGTGGCCCCCGTACTGTCGGAATTTGGGGAAAACGGGGCGTATGTTCCTGAAATTAACGTCTGAACAAGCGAAAAATATGCTGAAGAAATCGGAAAGCCGGCACGGCTTTTCCGATTTTTTCGTTTGCTCACTGTATAAACGGTCAAACATCCGGGGATTGACATGAAAATAGTGCATAAATAATAAGTAATGTATAAAAATACGGTTGCATTACTGATTATCCTGTGCTAATATTATGTACAGCAATTCTATATGGAGGCATCTATGGATACAAATCTGGCCACCCCGAAAAGGCGGCTGGCGGAGAAATACCCGCTGCTGGCCCGGTACGGGAACGGCGAGGTGGCTCGTTTGGAACTGTCGGCCCTGCCGGCCCTTTGCCGGGAGATTCGGGCCTTTTTGATAGAGCATATCTCCAAAAACGGGGGGCATTTCGCCTCCAACCTGGGCGTTGTGGAACTGACAGTCGCCCTGCACTACTGTTTTTCCTTCGATAAAGACCGGCTGTTCTTTGACGTGGGGCACCAGTGCTACCCCCATAAGCTGTTGACCGGCCGCATGGGACAGTTTGCCACTCTGCGTAAAGGGAACGGCATCTCCGGCTTTCCGAAGCCCTCGGAAAGCGAATATGACGCCTTTATTGCAGGTCACGCCAGCGCCGCTTTGTCCGTGGCGGTGGGCAGCGCCCGGGCCGCCCGTTTGCAGGGAAAGCTGCAGCACACAGTGGCGCTGATTGGCGACGGGTCGCTGACCGGCGGCATGGCGTACGAAGCGCTGAACGATGCGGGCGGAAGCGGCGAGCGGCTGATTGTCATTTTAAACGACAACGGCATGTCCATCGACAAAAGCGTGGGCGGTCTTGCCAAAAAGCTTACCGCCCTGCGGGTCAAGGGGACCTACCGCCGGGCGAAGGTGAAATATCACAACATCATGGATAGCCTGCCCGTACTGGGGCCGGAAATTAACCGCGTCTTGACGGACGTAAAAAACAGCCTGAAACACGCCATTCTGCCCGGCTCCTTCTTTGAAAGCATGGGCTTTACCTATATCGGCCCAGTGGACGGCCACAATATCAAAGAACTCTGCACTATTCTAGAAGAAGCCAAAGCCTACGACAAGCCGGTATTAATCCACGCCATTACGAAAAAGGGCAAGGGGTACTCCTACTCCGAAACGCGGCCCAACGAGTTTCACGGCGTGTCGTCCTTCCACGTGGCGTCGGGCGTGTGCCAGAAGTCCGGCGACAGGTCGTTTACCAACGCCTTCGGCGAAGCTATCGTCCAGCTGGCGGAGGAAAACCCCAAAATCGTCGCCATCACCGCGGCTATGCCGGAGGGAACGGGCCTGACTCGCTTTAAAGAGCGGTTCCCGAACAGGTACTTTGACGTGGGGATTACGGAAGAACACGCCGTCGCCATGGCGGCGGGGCTGGCCAAGGGCGGCATGCGCCCCGTGGTGGCCATCTATTCGACGTTTTTACAGCGGGCCTACGACCAGCTGCTCCACGACGTGGGGATTCTGGGTCTGCCGGTGACGTTCTGTATTGACCGGGCCGGCTTTGTAGGCGAGGACGGGGAAACCCATCAGGGGCTGTATGACATGGCCATGCTGACGGCCGTGCCCGGCATGAAGGTTTTCGCCCCATCCAATGAAGCCGAACTTGCATTTTTACTGCGCAAAGCGGTTTCCATAGACGGGCCGGTGGCTCTCCGCTATCCCAGGGGGAGCCTTTCCGCCTTTTCCGGCAACACGGCGGAGCAAGACGCCGTCCGCATTTACCCGAAGGACGACAAAGCGGCCGGTATGCCCGACGTTTCCCTTATCACCTACGGGCGGACAGTGGACGCGGCATTGTTGGCGGCGGAAAAGCTGCAGGAAGCAGGTGTTGCCGTCGAGGTTTGGAAATGCAACCGCCTTTGGCCCGTTCCTTTAGAGGAGATGGCGGGAAGGTTGGCGGAAAAGGTGCTGGTCTGCGAGGAGAACATCGCGACCGGCTCTTTAGGCATGCATATCTCCGCCGCCCTGTGC
>JAKPBM010000389.1 GCA_029778935.1 Bacillota bacterium
ACCTGCCCACCGGCCTGGTTGTGGAATGCCAGGACGAACGCAGCCAGCATAAGAACCGCGAGCGGGCTATGAAAATCCTCCGCTCGAAGCTGTATGAAAAAATGCAGGCGGAACAGCAGTCCCAGATTGCCGCCGAACGCCGCACCCAGGTGGGTACCGGCGACAGAAGCGAACGCATCCGCACATACAACTATCCCCAGGGCCGCATCACCGACCACCGTATCGGGCTGACGCTTTACCGCTTAAACGAAGTGCTCGACGGCGATCTGGACGAACTCATCGATGCGCTGGTCACGGCGGCCCAGGCGGAAAAACTCCGGCAGGCGGAAGAATGATGAACGTGAAAGAAACCCTGTTGCTTTCTGCGGAACAGACGGAAAAAGCGGGGGAGATACTGCGCGGCGGCGGGCTGGTGGCCATCCCGACGGAAACGGTGTATGGTTTGGCGGCCTCCGCGTTTAACGAACAGGCGGTGGCCAACATCTACGTGGCCAAGGGCCGCCCGTCGGACAACCCGCTGATTGTGCACCTGGCCGACGCAAAAGATATGGAAGCCTGCTGTCTGGACATTCCGGAAGAAGCGTGGCTTCTGGCCAAAACCTTCTGGCCCGGGCCGCTTTCCATGGTGCTTACGAAGCGGCCGGCGATTCCTTCCATTGTCTCCGGCGGGTTGGACAGCGTGGCCGTGCGCGTGCCGGCGCACCCGGTGGCGCGGGCGGTGATTGCCGCGGCGGGCGTGCCGCTGGCAGCGCCGTCGGCCAACCTCTCCGGTTCGCCCAGCCCCACCAGGGCGGAACACGTAATATCCGACCTGTATGGCCGTATTGACGCCATCGTCGACGGCGGCCCCTGCGCGGTGGGCGTGGAATCCACGGTCATCGACATGCGGAAGAAACCCTTCCGCCTGCTGCGCCCCGGCGGCATCTCCAAAGAGCAGCTGGAGGAAGTCCTCGGTCCTATCGAGGTTGACAAAGCCGTCACGGGCAGTTTGTCTGAAAACGAGAAGCCGGCCTCCCCCGGCATGAAATACCGCCACTACGCGCCGAAAGCCCCCGTGCTGGCCGTCTGCGGGCCGGGCGACGCTTCCGCCCGCTATATCGCTTCCCAAATCGGCGAAAACGACGGCGTTATCTGCTTTACGGGGCGGGAAGCGGCCTTTGGCAAAGCAAGATTCGTGCTGCCCTACGGCGAGGAGTCAAACGACGCCGCCCTGGCCCACAACATTTTCGACGCGCTGCGGCAGATGGACAAGCTTTCGCCCGAGAAAATTTACATCCAGTGCCCCGACGACAGGGCGCTGGGCTTTGCCGTGGCCAACCGCATCAAAAAAGCGGCGGCGTTCCATGTGATAACGGTGAAACCGGAGGAGTCCGTATGATATTGCTGGGAATTACGGGCCAAAGCGGCACGGGCACCACGACGGTGGGCAAAATTCTGGCTTCCCAGGGCGTGCTGTTTATCAACGCCGACGAAGTGTACCACCGCCTGCTGGCCGAGGACGAAGAGCTGAACGCCCGGCTGGAAGAAGCCTTCGGCCCCGGGGTGATGGATAACGGCCGGGTGAACCGGAAGGCTTTGGCAAAGGTGGTGTTCGCCGACCCAAAGAAGCTGGAACGGCTGAACTCCATTTCCCACGGAAGGGTTTTAAAGGAAATCCGCTCTATTCTGGCCCAGCACCCGGGCCGGGACGCGGCGGTGGAAGCCGTCGCGCTGTTTGAGAGCGGCTTTGCAAAAGAATGCACGCACACGCTGGCCGTTACGGCGCCCTACGAAGTCCGCCTGAAGCGGATTATGGAGCGGGACGGACTGACCGAAGAAGCCGCGAAGGCCCGGCTGGCCGCCCAGAAGGACGAATCCTTTTACATCTCCCGCACCGGCTATGCGATTGAAAACGGCGGCGACCTGGCCGCTCTGACGGAGAAAGTGCTGGCCCTCTGGAACAAAATTCGGCAGGGGCAGTCGAAATAAACGCGACGCGACCGGCCAATCTATATTGCGGAAAGCAATCCATAAGGAGGAAATACAATGTCGGAAGAAAAAGACCTGCGGAACTCGCTGCTGGTACAGCGGAAAAACGGCTATGACGTTGTGAGCCGCGACGAAGCGATCACCGCATCCAACTACGCCACGGGATATAAGAAATTCCTGGATGAGGGCAAAACCGAGCGTTCGTCGGTGGCGGCCGCGAAAGCCCTGGCCGAAGCGGCGGGATATGTGCCCTACGTGCGGGGCATGACCCTGGCCCCCGGTTCCAAGGTATACACCATCCACCGGGACAAGGCGATTCTGCTGGCTCACATCGGCAATAAGCCTTTGGAAGAGGGTGCATTGTTTGCGGCGGCCCACGTGGATTCCCCGCGGCTGGATTTAAAGCCCTCGCCTCTGTATGAGGACGAGGAGATGGTCTTCTTCAAGACCCATTACTACGGCGGCATCCGCAAGTACCAGTGGGTGACGGTTCCCCTCGCGCTGCACGGCGTCGTGGTCAAGAAAAACGGCGAAGTCGTGAACGTCTGCGTGGGCGAAAACGACGACGATCCGGTGTTCGTGATTACCGATCTGCTGCCCCATTTGGCCCAGGACCAGAACGAAAAGAAGCTCGGCTCCGCCTTCTCCGGCGAGAACCTGAACGTGCTCATCGGCGGCGTGCCCTACGCCGATGAGGGCAAAGACCGGTTCAAGCTGGCGGTTATATCCATTCTGAACAGCATGTACGGCATTACCGAGCACGACCTGTTCTCCGCCGAGCTGATGTTAGTGCCCGCCGGCAAGGCCAAAGACGTGGGCCTGGACAGAAGCTTCATCGGCGCTTACGGCCAGGACGACCGCGTCTGCGCCTACACGGCCCTGACCGCGCTGCTGGACCTGCCCGAAACGCCTGACCGCACGGCCGTCTGCATCCTTGTCGACAAGGAAGAAATCGGCTCCGAAGGCATTACCGGCATGCAGTCCGCCTGGTTCGACGGGTTTATGACCGACCTCTGCGCGTCCCAGAACGCAAGACTCCATGTCTGCTTTGAAAACTCCATCTGCCTGTCGGCGGACGTGGGCAACGCTTTAGACCCCCTCTATCCCGAAGTGTCCGACAAGCGCAACAACGCCCGCTGCAACGGCGGCGCGCTGATTACCAAGTACACCGGTTCCCGCGGCAAAGCGGGCGCTTCCGACGCGTCGGCGGAGCTGGTGGGCCTTGTGCGCCGGCTGTTTGAGGAAAATGGCGTTCTGTGGCAAATGGGTGAGTTAGGCAAAGTCGACCAGGGCGGCGGCGGCACCGTGGCGAAGTTCATGGCCAACCGCAACATTTCCACGGTGGACGTGGGCGTGCCCGTGTTGTCCATGCATGCGCCCTTTGAAATCACGGCCAAGCTGGATGTCTATATGCTCTACAAAGCCATTTCTGTATTTTATAGAAAAGCGGCTCTGTAAAACTTCGTTTTATGGCACCTTCGCCCTTGCAGTTTCGGGCGAATAATGCTACAATATGCTGGAATACTGAAACAGAACTGGAAAAATTCAGTATCCCAGAGACAGTTTAGAGAAGGAGATGTCATTTATGCCCTTAGTAACAACCAAGGAAATGTTCAAGAAGGCATATGAAGGCGGCTACGCCATCGGCGCGTTCAACGTCAACAACATGGAAATCGTGCAGGGTATCACCGAAGCGGCGAAAGAGGAGAATTCTCCCCTGATTCTGCAGGTATCCGCCGGCGCCCGCAAGTACGCCAAGCATGTCTACCTCATGAAGCTCATCGAGGCGGCCATCGAGGATACGGGTCTGCCCATCGCCGTCCACCTCGACCACGGCGATTCCTTTGAGATCTGCAAATCCTGCATCGACGGCGGCTTCACCTCCGTCATGATCGACGGTTCCCACCTGTCCTTTGAGGAAAACATCGAGCTGACCCGCCGTGTCGTCGAGTATGCCCACGAGCGCGGCGTTGTCGTCGAAGGCGAGCTGGGCCGTCTGGCCGGCGTTGAGGACGACGTCAACGTGTCCGACGAGGACGCCATGTACACCGACCCCGGTCAGGTGCAGGAGTTCGTCGAGAAGACCGGCGTTGACTCTCTGGCCATCGCCATCGGCACCAGCCACGGCGCCTACAAGTTCAAGCCCGGCCAGCAGCCGCGCCTGCGCTTCGACATTCTCGAGAAGATCGAGCAGCTTCTGCCCGGTTTCCCGATCGTTCTCCACGGCGCTTCCTCGGTTATCCCCGAGTTCGTGAAGATGATCAACGAGAACGGCGGCAACATGCCCAACGCCATCGGCATTCCGGAGGACATGCTCCGCAAGGCGGCCAAGAGCGCGGTCTGCAAGATCAACATCGACTCCGACCTGCGTCTGGCCATGACGGCGACCATCCGGCAGTACTTTGCCCAGAATCCGTCCCACTTCGACCCGCGGCAGTACCTCGGACCGGCTCGTACCGCCATCAAGGAGCTTGTCAAGCACAAGATCCGCAACGTCCTTGGTTCCAGCAACACCCTGTAAGCAAACCCCGAATGACGGCATGCGCCGGCGGCATAATCTGCCCGCCGGCGCATATGCTATCATATGAATGAAACGGGGTGACGGATTTGAAAAACCTTCTTTACAAGCTGGTTTCCAGCAAAAACGCCGTGTGCGACTTTTTAAACCGGCTGTCCCTGGCCGACATCGAGCGGGGCCGGGCCAACATCACGCCGCAGATGCTGACCGATCTGCTCGCGGCGCTGGGCGACGACAGCTGGCGCGTCTACGACATCCGCTTCACCGACGAAGGGGAAATCCTCTTCAAGCTGGAAACCAAAGGCATGACGCTTTCTTATAAGATGAAGCCTGAACGGCTGGGCTTGGAAAACGGCCGTTTGTTCGGCTCCATAGCGTATCAGGAAGAGCGATCGGGCGGCGGCATCTCCGGCGCTTTATTAGGCCTTTCGGGGAAAAGCGGCCTAGCCTTCGCCCTGTCCAAGTACAGGGGCGTGGAAGTGACCAACCGGCAGGTAAGGCTGTCCGTCGACGATTTGCCTAAGAGCCTGGGGTTTGCCCTGGCCGGGGTATCCTCCCGGGGGCTGGCTCTGCGCCTGTATTAGTCTGACGCTTACGAAAGGGGGTTCCCGCCATCGCGGACCCAAAGTGGAAAGAACGAGACAAAGCCGGTCAGCGTGGCGGGCTTTGGATCACGTTTGTCAACGTGTTTCTTTTTGCCGCAAAATTCATCGCCTCCCTTGCCACGGGCAGTCTGGCCGTCCGGGCGGACGCCGTAAACAACCTGTCCGATGCGGGCACGGGGCTGATTACCTTCTACGGTTTCCGCCTGTCCGCCAAACCCGCCGATAAGGAGCATCCTTTCGGCCACGCAAGAGGGGAATACATCGCGACTCTCGCCATGGCCATGCTGATACTGACCTTAGGCGTGGAAGTCGGAAAAAGCTCCATTAAGTCCATCTGGGTGGGGGAGAAGACGGTGATCGCCCCCGTGGCCCTGTACGTGCTGGCGGGTTCCATCGCGGTGAAGCTGTGCCTGTATGTGTTCTGCCGCCGGGTGGGGAAGCGGATTTCCTCCTCGCTTCTGGAAGCCGCCGCCGTCGATAGCCTTTCGGACGTGGCGGCCAGCGGCGTAATCTTAGTGGCCGGCCTGTTAAGCCCGGTGGTGGATTTGCCTCTGGACGGCATCATGGGCCTGCTGGTGGCCGGGTTTATCCTGTTTACGGGCTTTTCGCTGATTAAGGACACGGCGTCCTACCTGCTGGGCGAAGCGCCCAGGAAAGAGCTTTACGACGCCATACTGAAGCTGGTATTGACCCATGAAGGCGTTCTGGATGCCCACGATTTGGTCATCCACAGCTACGGCCATAAGAAGTTCGCCACGCTGCACGTGGAAGTGGACGCGGAGCACCCCTTGTGGCAGAGCCACGAAACGGCCGACCGCATCGAGCGGGAAGTGCAGGAGCGGTTTAATATCGAGCTGGTGGTCCATCTGGACCCCGTGCAGGTCAACGACGAGGAAGTGTCCGCCTTAAGGGAGCAGGTAACGGAGATACTTGCCGAACTGGACGAGGCAATTTCCATGCACGATTTCCGCGTGGTAAAGTGCGCCGCGGGAACGCGGATGATTTTCGACGCGGTCGTGCCCTATCAAAGCCCCTGGACCCAGGCGGAACTGGAAAAAAAGGTGTCCGAGCAGC